>JAFLUJ010000094.1 GCA_022511485.1 Oscillospiraceae bacterium
GATAATATGATAAATGCCATCGGCATGATAGACGATACGCTCATTATTGAAGCAAAAAGACCCATAAAAAAAATAAAGCGAAGATGGACTAAATCCGTTATTGCTGCTGCCATACTGTTATTATGTCTTTCAGCCCCCCTCCCCACTGCTGTTGCACTGGGTTCTGATAACGCCTATCAGGCGCTTTATTTTATCTCCCCTGCCGCTGCTCAGACCTTCAAGCCTGTACAAAGATCATGCACTGATAATGGGATAAAGATGGAAATGATCTCTGCTTCGATAGACGGCAACAAAGCAAGCTTTTATATTTCTTTGCATGACTTGGAAGACAAGGGTCTCGACTCAACTGTCGACCTTTTTGACAGCTACTCTATCAACTGTCCTTATGACAGTACAGGATATTGCAGCTTTTCCGAGTACGACGATACAACAAACACTGCATATTTCCTTGTCAATATTGAAAGGATGGACGGAAAAAAAATCAAAAATGACAAAATTACATTCTCCGTAAAAGAGCTTATCTTCGGAAAGCAGAACTATGAAGGGATATTGTCTGATATTGACCTGAATAGTGTCCCATATGAACCTGACACTCAAAACTCTATCCCCTACAGAGGAGCTTCTTTTAAATACGAGGAACCTGATTACAGGGATTTCCGCTATCTTATCCCTGCTGAGCTGCCGCTGACTTCACCGGTGAATGGAGTTTCCGTAACCGGTATCGGATATATTGACGGCGCACTCCATATCCAGACATACTATAAGGATATTGGACACACCGACAATCACGGATTCTTGTATCTGGCTGACGAAAACGGAAACAGGATAGAATTTTATAATGAATTTGATATTTCATTCTGGGACGATGAACACAGGGGCAGCTATGATGAAAAAATAATTGAAATGACTTATGAAGATATTCCAAACTACCAGCTGTACGGAAGCTTCCTTGCAAGTAATGGCTATGAAATCGGAAAATGGGAGATCACCTTTAAACTCGGAAAATAGTATAACTTAAAATTATGTCAGTTATTCATATTATGTATTTGAATTATATCAAACAATGTGGTATAATTCAAATAGAATCTATTTATGAAAGGAAAGAATTTGTTATGGCAATGACAATGACACAGAAGATACTTGCTGCTCATGCGGGTCTCGACAAGGTTGAAGCCGGTCAGCTCATCAGATGTAAGCTGGACATGGTGCTTGGAAACGACGTTACTACTCCCGTTGCGATCAATGAATTTGAAAAAGCCGGATTTACCGGAGTTTTCGATACCGAAAAAATTTCCATGGTTATGGATCACTTTACACCAAACAAGGACATCAAGTCCGCTGCACATACAAAGCAGTGCCGTGATTTCGCTTCCAAGCTGAAGATCAAAAACTACTTTGATGTGGGAGATATGGGAATCGAACACGCCCTGCTTCCGGAAAAAGGACTTGTTGCTTCCGGTGAATGTGTTATCGGCGCAGACAGCCACACCTGTACATACGGTGCTTTAGGAGCTTTCTCCACCGGCGTTGGCTCTACCGATATGGCTGCTGGAATGGCTACAGGAGAAGCTTGGTTCAAAGTCCCCTCCGCAATCAAATTCAATCTTACAGGAAAGCTGAACGAATATGTTATGGGTAAGGATGTTATCCTCCACATCATCGGAATGATCGGCGTTGACGGAGCTCTTTACAAGTCTATGGAATTTTCCGGAGAAGGTCTGAAAAATCTTTCTATGGATGACAGACTTTCCATGGCAAACATGGCTATCGAAGCAGGTGCAAAGAACGGAATCTTCGCTGTTGACGAGATCACCAAAGCATATCAGGCTGATAAGGTAAACAGAGAGTACACTGTTTACGAGGCTGATCCTGACGCTCCATACGATGCAGTTTACGATATTGACCTTTCAACCATCAAGCCCACAGTTGCTTTCCCTCACCTCCCCGAAAATACAAAGACAATCGACGAGGCAGGAGAGGTAAAGATCGACCAGGTAGTTATCGGTTCATGTACAAACGGCAGAATGGAAGACCTTGAAATGGCTGCAAAGATCATTAAGGGCAAGAAGGTTCATGAAGGCGTTCGCTGCATAGTTATCCCCGCAACACAGAAAATTTATCTTGAAGCTATGAAAAAGGGACTTCTTGAAATATTCATCAATGCAGGCTGTGCAGTATCCACACCTACCTGCGGTCCATGTCTGGGCGGTCACATGGGTATCCTTGCAAAGGGCGAAAGAGCCGTTGCGACTACAAACCGTAATTTCGTTGGACGTATGGGACATCCCGAATCTGAAGTATACCTTGCTTCCCCCGCTGTTGCTGCTGCTTCCGCAATAACAGGAAAAATCAGCGGTCCGAAAGAAGTTCTTTGATGAAAGGAGTAATTTATCATGAAAGCATTTGGTAAAGTTCATAAATACGGAGATAACGTTGATACCGACGTTATCATCCCCGCAAGATACCTTAACTCCGCAGATCCCAAGGAGCTCGCTACCCACTGTATGGAGGACATCGACAAGGATTTCGTAAACAACGTAAAAGATGGCGACATTATGGTTGCTGTTCAGAATTTCGGATGCGGTTCCTCCCGTGAGCACGCTCCCCTGTCCATCAAGGCAAGCGGAATTTCCTGCGTTATTGCTTCCACATTTGCAAGAATTTTCTACAGAAACGCAATAAATATCGGTCTGCCTATCCTTGAATGTGCGGAAGCTGCTGAAAAGATAGAAAGCGGCGACGAGGTAGAGGTTGATTTCGATACAGGTATCATCACCAACAAGACAAAGAACCAGACTTATCAGGCACAGCCCTTCCCCGACTTTATGAAGGACATCATCAATGCCGGCGGTCTGCTGAAATCTCTGAAAAAGTAATCCAAAAATTTTATCATATACTTGACTTTGGCAGGTAAAATGGTATAATTATTATAACAGAAAATACTATGGTGTATCTTTCTGAATGATAATTATGGCGGGGTGATAGTATGGATAAAATGAAAGAAACCGGCAGATTGATTTTTATACTTATTTTTTTGATATTTTATTATTGGTGTCTTGGTGTAAATATCAATATCATGCCATATGAACCAGCCGACCCGGAGCTGCCCCACGCTGTTACAATAGACGGCAGAACAGTCTCACTCCTTTCAGGAAATGATAATTTGAGTTTAGCATTGGGATATAACTTTGACGCCCCAGCCGCTTGTATTGTTAATGGCGGCGCCAAGCTTATTCATTTTTGGGAATATAATCGTTATGATCTTGACCCATCCGGAAATTATCCCGATTCCTGCAGTATATATAATGGGATTACTACTGCTTCGACCAAGGCAGAGCTTGAAAACGCCTTCGGAGAAGACTGCATCAAAATCGACAATGTTTTCGACGATCATTTTTTCATTGAGATCTTTATTGACGATGAAGAAGCAGACTACGAAAAAATAGACATTTCAGAGTTTGAAGCCATGTTTGAAAACGGCTGTAGTCATATCTCAGATATATTGTTTGAAAATACATACCGCAATTACCCGCAGGCAAAATTTATAACTATACTTACTTGCTGTTATTATGTTGATGATTATGATAACTCATATAATGACATAAGTTTTTTCGTTTATGACACAGCTAGGAGTAAAAATATCTAACATGAAAGGAACATTGCTATGAATAAAAATATTGCAGTTATAAGAGGCGACGGTATCGGTCCGGAGATCGTCACCGAAGCCATTAAAGTCCTTGACAAGGTAGGAGCAAAGTTCGGACACACCTTCAAGTACACCGACGTGCTCATGGGAGGCTGTGCAATCGACGCAACAGGCGTTCCCCTGCCACAGGAAACTATCGACATCTGCCTTAAATCCGACAGCGTACTCCTCGGAGCTGTAGGCGGTCAGAAATGGGATACCCTCCCCGGAAATCTCCGTCCCGAAGCCGGACTTCTTGGCATAAGAGGAGCTTTGAAGCTCTTTGCAAATATTCGTCCCGCAAAGCTGCTTACGCCCCTTGCTTCCGCGTGTCCCCTTAAAAAGGAGATCACAGACGGAGGTCTTGACCTTGTTATCGTCCGCGAGCTTATCGGCGGAGCATACTTCGGCGAAAGAAAAACCTACACAGACGAAAATGGCGTAAAACACGCAAGCGATTCAATGGCTTATGCTGATTACGAGGTTGAAAGGATCTGCCGCGTTGCTTTCGACATGGCAAAGAAACGCCGCGGAAAAGTACACTCTGTTGACAAGGCAAACGTTCTGGACTCCTCCCGCCTGTGGAGAGAGATTTCCCACAAGGTTGCCGCAGAGTATCCCGACGTAGAGTTCAGCGACATCCTCGTAGATAACTGCGCAATGCAGCTTGTAAGAAATCCGGGACAGTTTGACGTTCTTGTAACGGAAAATCTTTTTGGAGACATCCTTTCCGATGAAGCTTCAATGATAACCGGCTCTCTTGGAATGATCCCCTCCGCTTCACTTGGAGAGACCTCTCTGGGACTTTACGAGCCTATCCATGGTTCAGCTCCCGACATTGCAGGACAGAACAAGGCTAACCCAATAGCAACAATCCTTTCCGCTGCAATGATGCTTCGTTACTCCTTTGATATGGCAGCAGAAGCGGACGCCATTGAGAACGCAGTTACCGCAGTCCTTGAAGAAGGCTACCGCACCGCGGACATCATGTCTGACGAGGCAGGCTTAAAGAGCGTATCCTGCACCGAAATGGGAGACCTTGTTGCAAATAAAATATGACAACCCGTTTACAATCTTTACAATATAATTACAGAATCAAATAAATATTGAAATACCCTCTTGAAAATGTTATTATTAGATAACGACATTTTCAGGAGGAATTTTTTATGAAAAAGAGATGTATCCTGTCCACTTTTGTGGATGCTGCCATAGCATTATATCTGACAGGATGTTATTCTGATATTGATATAGAGCAGACCAAACAAACGAGTAATGAAAGCCATTATACAACTGTTGTTGCCGAAGAAACCACCACCATAACAGAAACTCCGGAGACATCAATCACCACTGAAACAACCGAAATCAAAGAAGACATAGAACTTCTGAAACTTTCAAACGACGGATATGGTT
>JAFLUJ010000095.1 GCA_022511485.1 Oscillospiraceae bacterium
GGGGATGACCCTTTTTCAAAAGGGTCATCCCCCGATAGGAGCGCAGGAATGATATATTAAATCACGATCTGCGTTACTATTCATAATATAATACACTCATGAAAATACCCTATGCGGCAGCTCCATTTTTACTGATTCTTTATCCGTGCGGAAAGTGCGTCAATAATGGTGTTCATTACTTTTATTCTGGCGTAGAGCTTGTCATTGGCTTCGATGATATGCCATGGAGCAGCCTTTGTGGAGGTCTTTGCGATCATTTCGTTTACCGCTTCCTCGTACTGATCCCATTTCTCGCGGTTGCGCCAGTCCTCGTCGGTGATCTTCCACTGCTTCTCCGGAGTGTTCAGGCGGTCGTTGAAACGTTTGAGCTGCTCGTCCTTGTCGATCTGCATCCAGAATTTCAGGATGATGATTCCCTCGTCGGAAAGCTCCGCTTCAAATTCGTTGATCTCACGGTATGCCATTGCGCAGCGGTCAGGGGGAGTAAAGCCCTCCAGCCTTTCAACCATTACTCTGCCGTACCATGAACGGTCAAAAATAGTGATGTGTCCGCTTTTGGGAAGGTGATTCCAGAACCTCCACAGATAGTGGTGGTTAAGCTCATGCTTATCCGGAGCGGCAATGGGGACAGCTTCGTAGCCTCTTGGGTCAAGAGCGTAGGAAACTCTTTTTATAGCTCCGCCCTTTCCGGCAGCGTCCCAACCCTCAAAAAGGAGAATGACGGATATTTTCTTTTTGTATATCTTTCCGTGAAGCTTAGCAAGCTCCTTCTGTGCCTTTTTCAGCTCGTCAACGTATTTGGTGGGCTGGAGGGACTTGTTTTCCAGCTTGACTTCCGCAAGCTTGCGGCAGGGAGAAAGCTCAAACTGGTGGGAGGTCTCCTCAATAACCGCGGAGGGAGTTCTCTCGGTATTCACTGCATTGGTGATCTGGCTCACAAGGATATTGAAGACCTGGAAGCGTGTGAAGCTCCGGTCAGTGGTGTCGATTATGCGCCATGGACAGTGGGGAGTATTGGTTTTTGTGAGCATATCGTTAAACTGCTTGTAGTATTCGTTGTAATTCTTGTGGCGCATTTTGTCGAGCTCTGTAACACGCCACTTTGTTGAGCTGTCCTCCTTAAGCTTAAGGAAACGCTTTTTCTGTTCCTTCTGGGAGATGTGCAGGAAAAACTTAACGATAAGATAGCCGTCGTCGGTAAGCTGGCGTTCAAAGGTGTTGACTGTATGTATGCGGCGTGCGTATTCGTCAGCGGAGATACCGTCCTCCATTTTTGCGATGGCAAGCTCCTGATACCAGCTTCTGTCAAGTACGGAGATAGTGCCGTATTCGGGAATATCCTCCCAGAAACGCTTCATCATAGGATAGCGGCGTTCAGTTTCGGAGGCAGGCATAGTAGAAAAGACCTTGAAGAATCTGGGGTCAAGCATTTTTATCATATCCTTGATAAGAGTACCCTTTCCGGAAGCTCCCCAGCCTTCAAGCAGGATAATAACAGGCAGCTTTTTGTTCCTGATCTGCTGTTGGAGCGCGGAGAGGTTCTTTTCCAGCTCCTTGGTAAGATCCTTGTAATCAAAGGATTTGTTTTTATTGGTGATGGCATTTTCCAGCATAATAACCCTCCCTTTCTTGTCAATACCGACTTTCTGCTGTACGGTATTATCTGAAATAATTATACCAGATATTTCAGACATTTGCAATAGCGGGAGAATTTATTTTTCCGGTGGCTTTTCCTTTACGGTTATGGAGAAATCCTTTAATATTTCTCCGGTTTCAGCAGAGCTTAGTGCAAGCTTGTAAGTGATGTCAGGTTCAAGCGGACTGAAAACCAAGTCACTGCTTTGGGAAACCACATCTCCGTTTATAAACAGGCCGGTTTCAGATAACGTCGCAGTATCTATATATGCGGCGACATTGTCTGAATGAATGTCAAGAGTTCCTCCGTTGATCTCGATCTTATGTGCCCTGAGTGCATAATCAAAGCCGTTTATAGTGATCAGCGCATTATCATTCATGGTAAGAGCCGCTAAGGAGCCTTCAAGGAAAAGTCCGTATGACGACGAGCTTCCGGAAATTTCAATAACACCGTTACCGGATACAGTTACCTTGCTGTCAAGATGTCCGTAGCAATCTATTCCTACAACTGTGTCACAGACCACAGAAAGCCGTGAGCTTCCGCCGACAGATATTTGCGGCGTACAGTGCATACAGTGCCGGAGCTCATATGTTATTTCAAGCTTTGGATACTTTTCATATTCGCTTACAACCTCCATAATGCTGTTGTCTTCAAGAACGATCCTGTCAAGATAGTCACAGTGCATTGTTCTGACGCGGGCATTGCCGGAAAGCATCAGACTGTCTCCTGATATGGATGGGGTCTCCAGATAACCGTTATCCATTACGTTAATATTGGTGAATTTGATCGAATCGTTCAGCTTAGTGGCATTTTCATAGTCATCCTTGCTGATTATACGGGCGTCTTCGCAGATGGTGATAGTTTTCGTATTGTATTTTTGGGGACGGATGATTTCCGCTGAAAGAGTGCCGTCTCCTTTTATTGTCAGATATGTACCTATAAACTTCAGATCGCTTATATTGTTGTTTCCTTTGAGCACAATTTCCAGTTCGTCGATTCCTTGTATAAATATTTCTCCTTCAATGTTCAGACCGTCAAGCAGCAGCTTTCCGTCCTCGTATGTGATGCCGTCCACCGCTTCGCCGCCAAGAATATCCTTTCCGTCTGCTTTTATATTCATTCCTGTAGGATACCATTTTACTGAGTAGGGGAACTCCGTCACCGGAACGCCATTCCACGATGATGTTCCTCCGAAGTCGCTCATGACTATCTCATACTTCTTGTATTTTTCGCCGTACCGGTCAATGATATTTTGGATGTTGACCGTATTTACAAGCTCATACCCGCTTACCGCTCCGGAAACAATTTCGTTATAAAGCTCCGGAGCGTTTCCGCCGTTAAAGAATTTTCCATGCTGATATTCGGATCCGATATAATATTCATAAGCATACTGCGGCAAATAGTCGTATGGTATATCGGGATATGGAAAATCAGGATATAAGAATAAATACACATCATTTTCGGTGTCATAGTATATCTTTGCTTCAAAATCAACAGGAGCTTCGGAGATCTTGTTCCATTCATTTTCAATGGTGTCAAATTCATAATATTTGACCCGGTTGTCCATGCTGACCTCAGCCATTTCCGGTAAGCCGTCTCCGTTAAGATCAATAAAGACACGTCCGATGTTCCATTTTTCGTTAAGATCGCCTGCTTTCCGAACAAGTACGTCCAGATCGGTCTCTCCTCTGTAGGAGATATTTTCCTGACCGTACAGCAGAGACATTTCTTCCGAATACATTGCGGACAGCGGAGCGGATATTTTTTTATCCCTGTCATCACCGAAGAGAAGTCCGCAGCTTTCTATGCTGTCCGGCAGATATATCTCCTCAATATCCGTAAATGCAAACGTCTTTGCACCGATAATTTTCAGACCATCGTTAAGAGTGACAGTTTTCAGCGAGGAGTTCATAAAAGCACTGTCGCCTATTTCAGTAACACTTGACGGAATGGTGATCTCAGTCAGGGAGCTTCTGTAAAACGCCTCCGGTCTGATAAGCTCAAGTCCCTCCGGGAGATCGACCCTTGTCAGCATACTTTGATAGAAGGCGTTTTCTCCGATGATCCGGGTGTAGTCGGGGACGGTAAATTCGCCGGTCCTTCCCATGGGAAAGCACATCAGGGTCTTTCCGTCAGCGGAGTAAAGAACGCCGTCTGCTGAGGAAAATGTCCCTCCCTTTTCAGCGTTTATATTTTTAAGAGCTGTGCAGGTTCTGAGATCTACAGGGAGAAGCTTTTCCACCGATGAGGAAATATTGATAGTCTCCAGATTTTCTGCGTTCGTAAGCGCAGTTATATTTGTGATTGTAGATGGGAATGTTATTTCGGTGACATCTGTGTTTGAAAACAGGTATCTGGAGTATTTTACTACGGGACAGCCCTCGATATATTCGGGAATGACCACTTTGGTGTCTGAGCCGATGTATTTTTTTAGTTTGACCTCGCCGTTTTTTACTGCGTATTCAAAATTGTCGGCGGGAGTGACTTTATCCGCGGCGTATGATGAGGTTTCCGGAGCAGTGACTGATGTTTCGGAGGTTTGTACCGGGTCTGCGTCATTGTTTTTATTGCAGGCTGTAAGAGCAATTGCAGCGGTCAGAAGCGGAAGTATTATCTTTTTTATGTTCATGATCCATTCCCCCAGAAATAGTATAATCTATTATCTCATGCCGTAGAAAAAATTGCAATTACAGACAGGTTACAAATAGTTACAGAATTATTACATTATGGAAAACATACCCTTTGAAATTTTCCAATTCAATTGACTTTTTGCAGGAAATGTAGTATAATTATTTAATATGCATAATTGTTTTGACCCGGAGTAAAATATTTTTATTCTCATATGAAAGGACTGCAATTATGCACGATAACGATGAAAACAAGGATAAGACCCCTGTGGAGGATCAGCTTGACAAGGCTGAGCTTATTGAAAAATCAGGGGAGGTCATCTCCCAGAACGCAAAGCACATCATACATTGCCTGAATATCATCGGAGAGGTGGAGGGTCACTATATCCTGCCTCCCCAGACCAAGACCACCAAGTATGAGCATATAATCCCCGCTCTTGTTGCTATAGAACAGGACCGCACCATAGAGGGTCTGGTGATAATCCTGAACACCGTTGGCGGCGACGTTGAAGCAGGTCTTGCTATTGCTGAGCTTATCGCAGGGATGAAAACTCCCACGGTCTCCCTTGTGGTAGGGGGAGGCCACTCTATCGGAGTGCCTCTTGCAGTTTCGGCGAAGAGATCCTTCATAGTCCCCAGCGCTACAATGACCATCCATCCCGTGCGGATGAACGGCACAGTGCTGGGAGTCCCGCAGACTATGTCCTATTTTGACAAAATGCAGGAGCGTATCATCGGATTTGTGTCGGGAAACAGCAATATCCCTCCTGACAGATACAGGGAGCTTATCATGAACACGGGAGAGCTTACAATGGATATGGG
>JAFLUJ010000096.1 GCA_022511485.1 Oscillospiraceae bacterium
ATCCTGATCAGATACGGTGAGAATGGTAACGATAGCGCAGGTTACCGTAGTGCCGTCTTCCAGATCCAGTTCAACGGTCATTTCTTCCGCTTCCTCTCCGTTATTTGGTATGTCCTTCTTGTTTTTTGCCATAGATCAGCCCTCCTTATCTCTGAACGGATTTTCCCTATTTGCAGCACATACTACCACATAAAATATCCACGCTATCATAAGAACTATTTCTATTCCGTCAATGAAGCCGTGTGCAAAATCGGAAAAGCTCACGCTGTAATATCTATTGACTGCGTTCAGTATAAGCGCCGTAAGAAAAACAAGCTTCATAAAAAATTTAAAACCCTTTTTAAACAGAAAATCAGCTTTCATAAAAATTTCCTCCTCACAAATTCTCAACATCGGAGAAGTCGAAAACCTCCTCAATGGACTTACCGAAATATTTTGCTATCTTGTATGCCAGTACCAGCGAAGCCGTGTATTTTTCACATTCCAGAGAAGTAATGGTCTGCCTTGTAACTCCCACCGCAGCAGCAAGCTCCTCCTGGGAAATTCGCCGCTCCCTCCGCAGCTCGTGTATTTTTGTTTTCAAGACCCCTCTCCTTTCTTTTTTGCTTTGCAAAGTTCACTTTACATAAGTATAGCACGCTTTGCATAATTTGTCAAGTATACTTTGCAAAAAATTTCAGATAAAAAATACTGCCACTTTTTCAAGTGACAGTAGAATTTTTATTTACTTACTTTTGAACGCTTTTTGATAACAAATGCCAGTATCAAACTTATGGTCACGATCATCAACGGCGATGCAGCTGTATCTTCAAGCATTTCACCTGCTTCATATGTACCTGCTGCTGCGGAAACATCATCACCGCCATTGAATTCTGTATCATTCAGAATCTCATCTTCATTGTTATCATTCTCAGCGCTGGAAACATCATCTGTATCTGAGCTGTTGTAAATGTCCAGAAGGTACGGAGGCAGATAACCCGGATAGCGCGGATAACCCGGATACTCAGGATAAAAGCCTGCTCCGCCGCCTGAGCCTTCTCCGCTGCCCTGACCCTGTCCGTTATTGTTATCCTGCTCGTTATTACCCTGATCTTGTCCGTTATTATTACCCTGTCCATTATTCGGAATATCCGGCTCGTAAGGATAATTTGCATCTCCGTTATCACCGGGATCCTGTTCGGAGCTTCCTTCTTTATCAGTGGTAAAGTCCTTAGCCGCAATGTCCGATTTAAAGGAGCTGCTTGTGGCTTTGCGGCGAACCTGTACCGGATATGTGGTTTCCGGTGTCAGACCGCTGAATGTTCCGCTGTCAGACCAGTGCTCCCCGTCAATGGAGAATTCATATTCTCCCGTCCTATCATCAGGTGTTGTCACAGTTATAGTGGTTGCCGTTACATCTGCCTGAATATTTCCGGGAGCGGCAGGACGTGACGGTATCGTAAGCTCATGAGGGTCGCCCGCGGTGTGATTATCATTTTCAACGTATCGGAACTGTACGTCCATCTCTCCCGAACCGTCCCAGCCCAGATCATCTTTCAGAGACATATCTTCATCGCAGGGATACCATGTATTTCCTCCGTCAGTGCTGTACTCCATATCATCGGTGGTGCTGACTGTTTCATTTTCATAATCAATGGTTACATTTGGCACAATTCCTGATGCCTTACTTACCACAACATCCAGGTCAGTCTCTACAGTTTCATAATTATTCGGCTCAGCAGGGTGACTGTATGTGGCAGGGAAAGAATTTGTTCCCACATTGCCAACACTTGTTGAAGGAGCGACCCATACAAAGCCCTTCATATCACCCTCAACATCTGCCAGAGTATCCCCGTAAACTGCCGTCAGACCGGTAGGTATCGTATAATCTGTACCTTCCCGTAATTCGGCAGGTTCTATCGTGACTGTTATTTTCTCCGGATCTGTATCGCTGTGGTCAGCGTCTCCCTCCACCTTGCACCAGATCTCGTAATCTCCTGCGTCCCTGCCTTTGGGGATCTCATCAGAATAGTCACCATTCTCACCGTCAGTGCTGTAAACCCATTTGCCATCGTTGGTTGTTCCGCCTGTTAAAAGATCCTGTGCAGTACCGTCATAAACAAGGTTTGTTTTGCCTTCCGGCTTGCTTACAAATCCGGCAGCAGCCTCATTTACAATTATCTGCACATTCAGAGTAATATTTGATGTACCAAAGCTGTCAACAGACAAAGTGGCTATCTTCGGAGCTTTTTCCTTTGCGGTAATTGTAAAATTATATGTATTCACTGATACTTTATCCGAAACTTTAAGCTTGCTGGCTGAAATGCTCACTCCGGAAGGAACACTGCCTGAATAAGTGAAATCACCCGATGACTTTGTACCGGAATAATACTGAATATACTCATCAAGATCCTTCTCAACGGGAACACCATAGGTCGTTTCGATCTTAATAGTACCGCTTTCACCGCCGAAGGTCTCCCTCCATACAGCATTAATCGTCTGGGCTGCGGTGATATTCACCGTTGTAGTACTGTCCACCTTGCCGTTCGGGTAGTCTGTGTACCACCCGACAAATTCATAGCCCTCTCGTGTAGGATTCGGTGACGGAATATCCCATGCAGAATCATAGGTCTGTTCTACAGTTTTAGTCGTACCATCGCTCCAGCTGCCGCTGTTCGCATTGAAAGTGACCTGATATTTATCGGCTTCCCAATAAGGATAAAGTGTTATATCCGCATCATCCGTGTAAGTTCCGCCAAGGGCATAATTGTTTGTTGATCCGTCACTATTTGTTGACCAGCCCTTCTGTGTGTAGCCTGCGCGGGTAAATGTCTTATCTGACAGAGTAAGGTTTTCCCCTTCTGTTTTTGTATCCTCCGGTATGTCGTCACCATTGCCAAAGCTGCCCTTACTGTAGGTTATAGTGTATTCGTTAAAGTCCGGTTCGCATATAACGCATTTGCCAAGCTCGCCTTCCTTAAAGGTATGCTGATCGTTAGAACCGTGTTGTATAACATATTTCCTGTATTTCGAGACAACTGAATCAATGGTGTAGCCTCCCATTACATCTTGGATAGAGACTGATTTTTCTGCGTTGTTCGGAGAAATTATTTCCGTGATCGTAACGGTGTCACTGCTTTCTGCTTTTACCTCATATAACACCTGTGCTGCTGTCGAAGGAATTTTAGCAGTATCTATTGATAAATTGTCCGGATACATTATTATTTTAAGATTTGAACAGCCTTGAAATGCATTATTATTAATAGTTTCTAAATTACTTCCGGCAGCAAATGTTACTATTTCAAGCTTTGTGCAGGAACTAAATGCACTACTGCCAATAGATGTAACGCTGGCAGGTATTGTTATTGATGTAAGAGCTTTGCAGGACGTAAATGCGGTATCGCCAATAGATGTAACACTGGCAGGTATTTTTATTGATGAAAGCTTTCCACAACTCCGAAAAACACTACTACCAATAGAAGTCAATTCACTTGGCTGTAAGAATTCTACTTCGCTAAGATTACTGCAGTTCATAAAAGCCGAGTCGCCAATAGAAGTAACACCGGCAGGTATCTTTATTGATTCAAAACTACAGTAGTAAAATGCGCTGCTGCCAATAGTTGTCAATTCACTTTGATCTGAAATAATTACTTCTCCAAGATTTTTACAATTTTGAAACGCAACGTTGCCGATAGTTGTAACGGTATCAGGAATTTCTATTGATAAAAGTCCACTGCCTTGGAATGCCTGGAGGCCAATTGTTGTAAGATTAATTGCTTTGATATCAACTGATTCAAGACTTGTACAGTTCATAAATGCTTGAGCACCAATAGTTCTGATTTTTTCAGGTATTGTTATTTCCTTAAGCGCACACTTTGTAAATACACAATCACTAATTGACGTCAAGCTGCATGATTCTGAAAACGTTACTTTTTCAAGAGATGTGCATTCGTAAAATACAAATTCGCCCATAGATTTAACACTGGCAGGTATTGTTATTGATGTAAGAGATGAGCATCCCCTAAATGCTGCCTGCTTAATATTTGTAACAGTATCAGGTATTGTTACTGACGGAATAGATGAGCAGCCGTAGAACGCCTTTTCACCAATATATGTAACAGTGTCAGGTATTGTTATTGACGTAATAGATGAGCATTCGTAGAACGCCTTATCACCAATACTTGTAATATTTCCGCCTTCGGGTACAAATATGACCGTTTTGATCTGTTTAGAATAAGATGACCATTTAGGAGAAGTTAGATCGCTCATGTTCCCGTAGCCTGTTATAGTCAATGTGCCATCATTTGTATAAGACCATGTAAGATTAGCTCCGCAGTTACCGCTAGCTACTACATCCGCCGCCTCCGCAGTCAAAGGCTTAAAGGCAAAAAGCCCCACCCCTGCTAATATAATAAATGTCAGACATATGTATATGTATAAAGGACGTATTTTGTTCATAATATTTCCTCCATCCTAAAATTGTTGATTTTAGTCTTTTTTTATGGTAAAATGTAAGGTATCAAGCTCATTATATCATTATCACCCGTGATAGAGTCAATAGAAAAGGAGAATTTTTTTGAAAAAATGCTAAAATTCAGCATTATATACAATTAATGACATGAATGTATGAAAAATTTAACAACTCATAACGAAAGGAAGGGATTTTTTTGAAAAAGGATCTATTTACTATAGGTGAAGTGGGAAAGGTATGCGATATTTCCAGCAGCACAATAAGGCGGTTGGAAGAAAGAGGACTGCTTACTCCCGCTTACATTGATGAGGAAACCAACTACCGCTATTACGACAACCACAATATCAATAAGATACTGCAAATACAGGCGTTTCAGGAAATGGGTCTGGAATATGACGATATTCTGGAATATTACACCTCCGGCGGAAGCTCACACAGCTTTCTCCGGAAGCTGGAGCATAAATTGACCCTTATAAAACGTACTGTGGACGAGCTTAGTCTATGGTACGATAATAAGAAGCATCTGTCCTTTGAGTTTATTGATCTTCCTGACTATGTGTGCTATGCACGTTCCTTTACCGGAAACGGATTTCAGGATCAATATAAGGATATGTACGACCACTGCCATGA
>JAFLUJ010000097.1 GCA_022511485.1 Oscillospiraceae bacterium
CATAATTTTTTCTCTCAGTGATACCGGTAAATTCGTCAATACGCTGCTGCATATCATCCTCCGTATACTGACCCACACCGATCAGATAAAATTCGTCGCCGCCTGCACGGACGCTGATCTCATTTTTGCGTTTGATCTCCAATACTCCGGTGCTGACAAACCGGATACCGAAATCTCCTTCGGTATGTCCGAAGGTATCGTTGATATATTTTAATCCGTCCATATCAATTACACATACAAACAGCTGGCTGTTCTCATCTGCTTCGTGAAGCATTCTGTCAAGCTCGGTATACATACCTCTTCTGTTGTATAACCCGGTCATTTCATCCCGGACAGAAAGGGTTTGCAGACGCTTTTTGCTGCGTATCATCTCCAAAGCGTTATTGACAAAACGCAGCCAGTTGCGGTACACAAGATTTATATGGAATGTATCGTGTATATCACGCTGCAATACTGAATATCCCAGAGCCTGTCCGTTGAAGTGGACTGACGAAAAATAATAGACGGAAGGCTTTTCGCTTTCCTCAAATAATTTAGGAAGCATCTTTGCTGTCTCAAATACTACAAGCGGCTCGTCTGTGCAGAAGGACTGTTCGCCAATTGTGGAATGAGCAACTGCAATTTTCATTTTATCCGGATAGCCGTGCATTCTGTCCTGTTCAATATCCAGCCAGTTTTCAGTAAGGCAAAGATAATAGTTAAGAAAAGGATTCAGCAGATATGTACTTCCAAGTATCTGGCTCATACATTCATCGGGAGTTTGTGAGGCTGTAAAATGCTCAAGTATATAGCTTTCCATCAAGAAACCGATGTCGATCTGATTCATGATCTCCGGGTCGGCATAATTTCGCGACTGCATATAAAGAGCGTGCTGGAGCGTCCTTGCAGAGCGAAGATAATCCGGTTCGCATCCGCAGCTCATAGCCGGATGAAATTTTTGTGAAACGTCAGCTTCATAGGGGATGATCTCAGCGTCAGGCTCTATGATCCGGCGGATATAGTCTACGGCATCCGCAGCGGAATTAGTGTCATTCGCTTCGTATGATGAAAGCGTGATCCTGTTGGTAGCGCCCTCCTCGGTTGCCTCAAAGCTGACAACGAGCAGGTCGTCCGGGACTTTTACGCCGTTTTTATCAAGCTTGTCGATAAGACCCAGAGCCATATGGTCTCCGGCACAGATGACCGCTTCCGGCATGGATACTGCGCCGCTTAACAGATCGTCTGCAAGCTTGTCCCCGCTGAAATACCAGAAATCACCGTAAATAATATGCTCATCAGCGACTGTAAGACCGTGCTTGCTTATTTCGTCCAGAAAGATCTCAAGACGTGAATCCGCAGCAGCATTTCCTTTAGGTCCGGTCAGGATACAGAGGTTTTTCTTTCCATGCACGTCAATAACATGGCGGCACATTTCCCGGAGCAGATACTCGTTCCGGTTTTCGATGGTAGGGAGACCTTCGATGGGCATTTCAAGAGCAACCGCCGGTATCCCGGAGCTTTCTTTCAAACGGTCGCATATACGCTTGATCGTCGCTCCGCTGTGATCTCCGATCAGCATGGCAGTGTCTATGATAACGCCGTCAAGCATATCGAAATTTGCCAGTTCAAAGATATTTGCTTCGCCGATCCTGTAGGACAGCCATTCCAGCTCCAGATATGTCATAGCGCCGAACACACAGACGTTATATCCGTATTTTTCGCATTGGTGCAGGATACCTTTTATTATCCGGTTACCATGGACGGATTCGGGAAGGGCAGTCAACAGAGCTATATTTTTTCTTTGCTTCATATACATCCAACTTCCTATACTGTAATATGGTATAGCTGTTTCATTTATTATACCATAAATTGTTTCATTAGTCAATGAAATTATATTTACATAAGATATATGATTTGTTTTGCCGCCCCTTGACAGGGGCTTCCCCGCTTAGAAATTGACCACTCCCAGATGTTCAAGGAGAATTTTAAGTCCGATAAGGATAAGGATGACCCCTCCGGCGATCTCTGCTTTGTTTTTGTATTTTGCTCCGAAGCGGTTTCCGAGGAGAACTCCCCCAAGAGAAAGTGCGAATGTGGTAACTCCGATAATAAGTATGGAGAAAAAGATATTCACTTTCAGAAACGCAAAGGTGATACCCACTGCAAGAGCGTCTATGCTTGTTGCAACGGCAAGGACGGTAAGCTCCCCCATTTTAAGGACGTCCGTCTTTTCTTCTTCCTCCCCATCCTTTTCTTTGACAGCCTCAATGACCATTTTTCCTCCGATAAAGGCAAGGAGCACAAAGGCTATCCAGTGGTCAAAAGCTTCGATATATTTCGAGAAGCTTGTACCCAATAAATAACCAATGAGAGGCATGATCGCCTGAAAGCCTCCGAAAAAGAGAGCTATTATGTAGGCGTGGACCATATTGAGCTTGCGCATATTAAGTCCCTTACAGACCGATACCGAAAATGCGTCGGCGGATAATCCCACACCGATCAGAAAAAGTTCCAAGAATCCCATAATATTACCTTCCTGAATATAATACTTGACAAGCTGACCCGAAGATAGCTTGTCAAGTTATACTATGCAAAAATTTTTTATAGTATTCATTATTTTAGTCTGGACTTTAATCCAGTTCTATGTCACTGATAACGACTCCGAAGCTCTCCAGCTTAGATTTAACGATTTTGATCTGGTTAGCGATCTCTTTATCTTTATTGTCAGATTTTTGTATGCGCTGCAAATTCGTGTACATATCAATAAGCACACTGATAAGTTCTTTATCATTCATATTTTTACCTCCTTTCACTCAGCGTAGGCTTTTATAATTTCCCCGATATATTGCTTGTGGATGGGATCGCTTCCGTTTACAGGCTTTATATCCTCAGCAAGCAGGGAAGCATCCATATCCTGAGCATAAATTTTTCTGCAAACAAGCACAAGCTTTGCTTCTTTAAACGCAGTAGTTCCGTCGATAAATTCGGGAGTAAGACCGGTCTCCTTCATTTTGTCGCAGTCCCTGCCGGAATGTGATCCGCAGAAGCTGAGAGCCGGACGGTATTTTTCGTCGAAAAAGCTTGCAGTGAAAAGCTCGTTTTTCTCCATAAAATCATAGGTGTACCGTATGGGACGAACGACTGTTATAAAAGTATTTTTTCCCCACATAACTCCGGAAAATCCCCAGGAGGCTGTCATGGTGTTGAAGCCCTTTTCGTCTCCGCCTGTAAGCAGAAACCACTCCTTTCCGATCTTATCCCAGGGATTGAAGTCAAGTCCGTTTACTGAAATTTCTTTCATGGTATCAAATCCTTTCATGCTATTTATTTAAGTATATATTATTTACAGCCTTTATATGATAGTCCCCCCGCCCACAACGATATTTCCGTCATAGACAACAAGTGCCTGACCTCGTGCAGGAGCACGCTGGGGAGTATCAAACGTGACCCTTATCCTGCTGTCTCCTGCCCTTTCTAAAATTCCGGGAGCATCCTGCATATTATACCGTGTCTTTGCAGTGATCCTCATAGGCTCTGTAATATCAGAAACGGAGATCAGATTCACGTCCTCTGCCTCAACCACTGTTTTCATAAGACTTTCACTGTCTCCCAGAGTGACGGTGTTTCTGACCGCGTCCTTGCCGCAGACAAACATAGGCTTTCCGAAGGTCACTCCCAGACCCTTTCTCTGTCCGATGGTGTATCTGTGGACGCCTCCATGCTTTCCGATAATATTCCCATCGACGTCAAGAAAATCCCCCCCGGGAAAATCCCTGCCGGTGTATTCGGAAATAAATTTTGCGTAGTCTCCGTCCGGGATAAAGCATATGTCCTGACTGTCCGGCTTCCTGGCATTTACAAGACCGTTTTCCTCCGCGACGGCTCGTATCTGAGATTTATCAAGTCCGTAAAGGGGAAAGATCGTGTGTTCGAGTTGAAACTGGGTCATGTTGTAAAGCACGTAGGTCTGGTCTTTTTTACGGTCGGCGGGACGCATAAGAAGATACCGCCCCGTTTTGACCTCCCGTTGGATTTTTGCATAATGTCCCGTAGCAATACCGTCAAAGCCAAGCTCCAGAGCACGATGGAGCATCTTTTCAAATTTAATATGCCGGTTGCATAAAATGCAGGGGTTGGGAGTTTCCCCATTTATATAGCTGTCTGCAAATTTATCGGTAACATGAGTGCGGAAAAGCTCTTTAAAATTGAAAACGAAATGCTCGATACCGATTTTATAGCACACCATTCTGGCGTCTTCCACATCGGACAGGGAACAGCAGGTGCGGGTCAAAGCGTCCCCGGTGTCGTTCCCGTCGTAAAGCTTCAATGTGCAGCCTGCCACATCGTATCCCTGCTGCTTCAAGAGAAGAGCGGCAGCGGAGCTGTCCACTCCGCCGCTCATTCCCACAAGAATTTTATTCATATTGATCTTCCTTTTCAGGATCGGTTTCAGGACTATTTTCAGCTGCTGTTTCAGGTTCAGCTTCTGAGATTGTTTCAGAGACCATTTCAGGGTCAGGATCTTTCTCCGGCTCTTTTTGTGCCGCTTCTTCCGCACGGTCTATTACATTTCTTGAAAATACTGTTACATACTGGGAGCATTTGCACATGATAGCGGTCTTGGCTTTTTCGATGGCTTCATCGTTTCTCCCAAGGTTCACAAGGTTTACAGAGGCTATTGCCGAGCATACTGCCAAGCCGTATTTCCGGAGTTTTTTGGGAAGGCTGTGCCATGTTATTTTTTCCAGAGTTTTCAGAGCGGCTTCGTAAAGTCCCGCTGCTGTCTGATAGATGGCAAGGACTGTGAGTATCCGGTCGTCATCGGGGAAGGCTTCCAGATAGTAAACTCCCTCGTCATAGACATGAGCTGCGCCGTCCTTGTCACTTTTCAGGATACAAAGGGTCATTTCCACGCAGTAATAATATGCTGCTGTCCGGAGCTTTCCGGTGGACTGAGCAATGTCAAGCACGCTGACAAGGTCGACCCGGTGGAGAGCTTCCTCTGCTGCTAATATTTCTCCCCGGATACAATATTAGCAGCAGAGGAAGCTGCTTCGATAAGCATATGATTTTTAATATC
>JAFLUJ010000098.1 GCA_022511485.1 Oscillospiraceae bacterium
TATCCAGAAGCTTACTGATAAGTTCTGTGATACTGTGGATTCCATCGTAGCAGAAAAGGAAAAGGAAATTATGTCCATCTGACGCGAAACGGGGGAGTTCATGTTGTCTGACAAAAGCAGCGGAGGCCTTCCGGTGCATATTGGCTTTATTATGGATGGAAACGGCAGATGGGCTGTCAAACGCGGTCTGCCGAGAAAGCTGGGACACAGGGAAGGGGCTCAGGCTTTCCGTAAAATTGCCAGATACTGCAAGAAGATAGGGATAAAGTATGTGACATTTTATGCATTCTCTACCGAAAACTGGAAACGTCCTAAAGAGGAAGTGGATGAGCTGATGCGGCTTTTCCGGGAGTATCTTGATGAGGTGGAGGATTACGCAAGGGAGAATACCAGGCTTTTTTTCCTTGGGGATAAATCGGCATTTGACGGCGATATGGCTCGAAAAATGGCTGATATGGAAGAAAAGTCCGCAGGCTTTGACGGCATGACCCTCATGCTTGCTATGAATTACGGAGGCAGGGACGATATAGTGCATTCTGTGAGGAAGATAGCGGAAATGGCGGCAAACAAGGAGATCAGGATCTCGGATATTGATGAAAGTCTTGTGTCCAGTCTGCTTTATACGGGCGGAATACCGGATGTGGATCTTCTGATACGTCCAAGTGGGGAAAAAAGGATCTCAAATTTTTTGATATGGCAGTCTGCCTATGCGGAATATTATTTTACCGATACATTATGGCCTGATTTTTCGCCAAAAGAGCTTGATAAGGCTCTGGAGGACTTTGCTTCCAGAAAAAGGCGCTTCGGAGGAGTTTAAGGCAGTTTTTAAAAAGGAAATGGTACAATGCTTATACGTAGTATTTCAGCTGCAATTGGTATTGTCGTTGCAATAGGGGTTCTGTTCCTGCATGATACTCCGGTTTATGACGCAGTAGTAGCAGCACTTTCGGTAATTATGGTATATGAACTGCTTTCTGCAAACAAGTGTATAAAGCATAAACTCCAAAGCGGAGTGTGCTTTTTGTTTGCGGCGGTCATGCCGTTTTTATCAGAATATTCAAATGAAATGGAACTAAAATACATTCTTGCGGCGGTGTGTATTTTCACAATGTTCGCAGGTTTTATTGCAAAGCATAAGGAAATGACATTTGAAAAGCTTTGTTATATGATCGCGGTAACGATACTTGCATCGACCTGTATGTGCTGTCTTGTAGCACTGAAAAATCTGGACGATGTCCACGGGGTATGTTATATTGTTCTGTGTCTTGCAGGAGCATGGCTTGGAGATTCAGGCGCATATTTTGCGGGAACATTTTTAGGCAAGCACAAGCTTTGTCCAGAGATCTCACCGAAAAAAACCGTGGAGGGCGCTGTAGGCGGTGTTATTACGGTAGGTATCGTATTTGCTGTATATGCGTTCTTCTATCATATGGTTCAGGAATACAGGGGCTTTGTTTTTGAAGTGAATTATCCATATCTTGTCATAATGGGACTGATCTGCGGAATACTTGGCATAGTGGGAGATCTTTCTGCGTCCCTTGTTAAAAGACAGTGCGGTATAAAGGATTTCGGAAACATAATGCCTGGTCATGGCGGTCTTATGGACAGGTTTGACAGTGTATTGTTCGTTGCTCCGTTTATGATGTTTGTTTTAAGTCATTTTACACTTTTTAAGTAGAAGTTAAAAGAGGTCAGAGTAAAAATTTCTGACCTCTTGTGTTATGAGAACCTCTAACGATTTTTCGGAAAGCAGGTATAAGATGAAAACGATTTCTTTGATAGGCTCTACCGGCTCTATCGGAGTGCAGACATTACAGGTCTGCAAAAAGCATAATATTAAGGTGAAGGCTCTGGCTGTTAAAAGGAGTGTAAAGCTTCTGGAAGAACAGGCGAGAGAATTTTCTCCGGAGGTCGTATGTATTTACGATGAAGGTTTGTATAAGGAGGTTCGGGACAGACTTTCAGATACAGGAATAAACGTCCTGTGCGGCATGGAAGGTCTGTGCGAGATCGCTTCTGTTGACGCCGATTTGTTTGTAAACTCGGTGGTAGGTATGGTTGGACTTCTCCCTACGCTTACGGCTATTGAACATGGCAGGAATATAGCTCTTGCCAATAAGGAGACACTTGTGGCGGGTGGACATCTTGTAATGTCCGCTGCGGAGAGGAAAAAAGTAAAGATATATCCTATTGACAGCGAACACTCGGCGATTTTCCAGTGCCTGCAGGGAAATACAAGGGAACAGGTCAGAAAGATCATTCTCACAGCCTCTGGAGGTCCTTTTTTCGGCAGGAAAAAGCCCGAACTCGAAAATGTCACTCCCGAGCAGGCTCTTGACCATCCTAACTGGAGCATGGGAAAAAAAATAACCATAGATTCTGCTACACTTATGAACAAAGGGCTGGAGTTTATCGAAGCAAGGTGGCTGTTCGGAGTATCACCTGAGAATATTGAAATAATAGTAAACCGTGAAAGTGTTCTTCACTCCGCTGTTGAGTTCAATGATTTTTCGGTTATAGGGCAGATGGGCGTCCCGGATATGAAAATTCCCATTCAGTATGCTCTGCTGTATCCGGAGCGGTTTGACTGCGATGTAAAGCCGTTATCCTTTACCGATTATGGAACTCTCACATTTGCCAAGCCCGATTATGAGACCTTTGACTGTCTTTCCGGCTGTATTGAAGCAATAAGGCGGGGAGGGGCGTATCCCTGTATTGTAAATGCTGTAAACGAAGAGGCGGTAGGACTTTTCCTTGATGGAAAGATACCGTTCCTGAAAATCGGGGAACTGGTTTTGGATTCATTGAGAGATTTCCCTCAGCTTCCCTCGGAAAGCTATGAGGATATAAAAAAGGCTGATATTTCCACAAGGGAGTATGTCAGAAACAATATCTGAATTTTATGTGAGGTAGTATGGATAATTATTTTTCACTCTTAATGGCTGCTGAAAAAACGATTGAAAAGGCTGCCGGAAGCGGCGCTAATTTTTCCGGTAAGCTTTGGTCGATAATATTTGCAGCGGTATTTTTCTGCATCATAATTGTGATACATGAGTTCGGTCACTTTATTGTGGCGAAGCTGTGCGGTATACGTGTCGATGAGTTTGCTATCGGCATGGGTCCGGTGATATACAAAAAGCAGGGAAAGGAAACTCTTTTTAGCCTGCGGCTTCTTCCTATAGGCGGGTTTTGCTCTATGGGTGAGGATATTGATGATGACGACCCCGATTCATTCAGAAAAAAGCCTGTCCTTTCCAAAATGGCAGTTATCGCCGCAGGGGCAGTCATGAATCTAATTCTGGGATTTATCCTTTCCGTAGTTCTCTTGCTTGTGGACGGAAAGGTGACATCCTTTGAAATTGTGTGGTTTTCCGATGATGCTGTAAGTCCTCAGTATGGCTTGCAGATGCATGATAATATTGTTAAAATAAACGGTGTAAGGATCTTTTCCGCAAAGGATATTACCTATCAGCTGGGAAATGACGAGGACGGCATTATTGATTTTGTTGTTAAGCGGAATGGCGAAAATGTCAGACTTGATAACGTTCATTTTGATACGAAAACCGATCCGGATACCGGTAAGAGAACTCTTATTTACGATTTCAAGGTGCAGAGAATTGACGTTACTGCCGAAAATCTGCTGCCATATGCCTTTAAAAATTCAGTTTATTACGGCAGGATAGTGCTTATGTCCCTGAGAGACATAATTCGTGGTAAATACGGAATAAATGATTTGCAAGGTCCTATAGGAATTGTTACTACAATAGGCGGAGTTGCCGAAGAAAGCGGATTTGATCTGAGCTTTCTGCTTGATATTGCAACTCTTGTTACCATAAACATAGGAATATTCAATCTTCTGCCTGTTCCTGCGTTGGATGGCGGCAGACTTGTGTTCCTGATCGTTGAGGCTATACGGCGTAAGACAATGAAGGCAGAGACGGAGGGTATGATACATTTTGTGGGATTTGCTCTGCTGATGGTTCTTATGGTGGTTGTGACCTTCAATGATGTAAAAAATATTTTTGTGAAGTAAAGGAGCATTTTTGAAAATGAGGAATATCCGTAATGTAAAGGTAGGAAACTGTACTCTTAACGGAGAAAAAATTTATGTACAGTCAATGCTGAATGTTCCTGCGACTGACATTGATGGAAGCGTAAGGCAGGCTGTAGAGCTTGAAAAAGCCGGCTGTGAAATAATCCGGGCGGCTATCCCTGATATGGAAGCTGTCAGGCTTATTCCGGCAATAAAAAGTGCAGTTAAAATTCCTCTGGTTGCGGATATTCATTTCAATTACAAGCTTGCTTTGGAAAGCGCGGCTGCGGGAATTGATAAGATCAGGATAAATCCCGGCAATATAGGGGACTTTGAAAAGGTCAGGATGGTAGCAAATGCTTGCAGAGAAAAAAATATCCCCATACGGATAGGCGTAAACTCCGGTTCGCTTGAAAAAGACATCCTTGAAAAATACGGGTCTCCCACAGCGGAAGCTCTGGCGGAAAGCGCTCTGCGCCATGCGGAGCTTCTGGAACGATGCGATTTCGGGGATATTGTTATTTCCATAAAATCCTCGGACGTCCCTACAATGATAAAAGGATACAGACTTATCGCGGAGAAAACGGATTATCCACTCCATCTGGGAGTTACCGAGGCGGGAACAAAGCGAATGGGTATCATAAAATCGGCGGTGGGGATAGGTTCTCTCCTTGCTGACGGGATAGGGGAAACAATAAGAGTTTCCATTACTGCTGACCCGGTGGAGGAAGTCTACGCTGCAAGGGATATTCTTTCCGCTGTGGGAAAGGGCAGTGGGATAAAATTTGTTTCCTGTCCTACCTGCGGAAGAACAAAGATAGACCTTATTTCCCTTGCTGAAAAAACGGAGGAAGCGTTAAAGGGAATACAAAAGAACATCACTGTTGCCGTTATGGGCTGTGCGGTAAACGGTCCGGGAGAAGCACGTGAGGCGGATATAGGTATTGCAGGAGG
>JAFLUJ010000099.1 GCA_022511485.1 Oscillospiraceae bacterium
TCACGTAAATACAGGGCTGCCTTTGCTTCCTTGTTTCCGTTTTCGTTAGCATAAAGATCTCCTGTTTCCAGAATGAGGTACACGTCGTTAGATACACTTCGTCTCAGAAGCTCCACCAGATTGTCCACAGAGGATTCGATTATCAGACGGTCAAGCTCCTTATTTGTCTGAATGTCAGCAAAGGAGGCGTCTGCACCTTCAACGATCTCTGCAATATTTTTGTTTATCTTGTCAGCGGACTCCAGCACCAGAGGGACCTTTTGCTGGAATTCGGTTTCTATGTAATTTTTACGGCTTTCTGTTTTTTCAATAAGAGTGCTGTAGGAATACTCTTTAACAGAGATAAATTCACCGCTAATGATAAGAATGGCAAAAAAAGCTATAAGCTGCACAAGCACAAGAAGCAGCATAGGCAGCAGAAGCCGCATTATCAGCTTTGATTTTGGTCTGGTTTTAAGATCCCTTGCCATATCCGTTGGTTATGCTCCCGGTGGGAGCAATCTCCTTTCGCGACGCTTTTTTATGCAGGAACTTTATGTATCACATTCCTGCTGCTGCCTGTAAGCCGGAAATAAAATCACTGTACCATGTTTCAAATGCACTGTCGGAGGTATATTCACTCAGAACGGAATCACGGTCTTCACCGCTGCTGATACGTTCTGCGGCTTCATCATGTGACGCCTGAGCGGTATTCTGGATATAGGTCTCAAGGAAATCTCTTACCTCTGTGGATCTTTCAAAGGGCTTTGCTGCGTAGAGCTGGTAGCTGTTTATCTCATCTACCGCACCAACAAGAGCGATGAGAAGTGCATCGTCAGCAGAACCGCCTGTTGAGGTGTAGCTTGCAGCAATAGCGCTTGAATCGTTTGCGTCCTTTTTGACCGGCAGATATCCGGAGCTTGCGGAAAATTCGATATTGCGATCCTTTTCAGTGAACCATTTCAGGAATACAGTGCAAGCGTATTCGGATTTTTCATCAGACTGTACAACTACCATTCCTGCACCCTGCTGAACAGCATATTTGTCTGTACCTTCAAAGTTAGGTATGGGAAGAACCAGGCATTCTATGGGATAGCTGTGCTCATCGTCGGGAGTAACAGATGTGGGGAAGTAAGCTGCACCGGTAGTTGAGCACACCATTGAGATTATAGAGCCTGTTTTTGTGTCATCGCTTCTGAAACGTCCCTGTGAGAGATAGTGACCCTTTACGTAAGGCACATAGTAGGAATCCCACAGCTTGCGGACAGCTTCCTTATTTTCGTTCATAGTGAAGCTTCCGTTTTCGGGAGTGACATATTCAAGCCCAAGCTGTTTCGCGCTTACTACCATATAGTTGGCTACGGAATCACGTCCGAAGAAGGCTTTTCCGTCGTTTGGAACGTCGGGGGTCATATCATCTGTATATTTGTAATATTTTTCCGCAGTATCTGCAAGACCCTCCCATGTGGAGAGACTTTCCTGAGTAACGCCTGTCGCGTCTGCGAATGCCTGCCAGTCGGTAAGATTTAACATCATGACCTCGGTGCTTTTTGCAGTGGGGAAAATTTTCAGTCCGCCTTCAGCGTCCATATTTCCCTCTTCAAGGTAGCCGTCAACGTATTCGTTAAGTTCCTCCTGAGTGAAGTATTTGGAAAGATCCACAACACAGCCAAGCTGGTCAGCGATAAAAGCTGTTTCTGCATAAGCTGCAAACATATCAGGGGCAGGCTCAGCACCTACATCCTTTCTCAAAGCAGCGAGAGTGTCGTCTGCAAGGTCGGAGATAGTTCCTTTGCTGCGGGATTCTACGATAATACCCTGATCGTGCCCAACAGTTTCGTTGAACTCAACTATCAGCTTATCAAAGTTTTCCTGCTGTACACCGTTATAGTAGTGCCATATGGTAATATTTGTCGGATTGTTGGGATCGAGACCATGGTCGCTTTTGTCTCCGCATCCTGAAAGCATAGCCGCAGATAATACAAAAGCCGCTGTACGAATAATTATTTTCCTGAGCTTCATAAGAGGATCTTTCCTTTACATAGGTATTGCGGGTCTGTGAAAGCCGCTGGTATTAATATGTACTATAATTATATATTATTTTAACATGATTTGCAAGCGGCACACTTTCAATTCTATACATCTAATAGAAAACAACCCGTTTTTTGGTTGTTTTTATATAATATCACTATACAAAAAATGCCGTCCGAGCTGGCTGTAAATTTCTGTGATATTTCCTGTGTTTCCCATGCCGTTTACAAAAAATACACAATATATTTACTATGTATATGTATCAATATGTGAGCTGATGAATTATAATACATATGAACAATCATTCAAATGATATGCAGGGAGGACTGCTGATATGGAAAAGGAAAATCCTTCTGTAATATGCGAAGAAAACTGTGTGCATCCGGAGGTCGTCAGAAGGGTCGCTGAAAAGCTTCCCGATGTGGAGCTTCTTTACGATGTGGCAGAGCTTTTCAAGGTCTTCGGAGACTCCACAAGGGTGAGGATACTCTGCGCCCTGTTTGAAAGCGAGATGTGCGTCTGTGACATCGCGGAGGTCCTTGAAATGACCCAGTCCGCCATTTCACATCAGCTGAGGGTCCTCAAACAGGCGCGGCTTGTGAAATACCGCCGTGATGGAAAAACGGTCTACTACTCACTTGCTGACGATCACATACAGACAATTTTCAATCAGGCATTTGAGCACATTATGGAATAAAATAATGCCTGCAGGCTTTGCCGTTATTAAGGTCAGCAAATAAATTTGAATATTCCGGAAAGAGATGGTCACAATGGAAATGGTTTTATATATGAAGGGACTTGACTGTCCCAACTGTGCAGAAAAGATCCGCGCCGCTTCGGCGAAGATACCTTTCGTCAAGGAAGCTAACATGAATTTTATGGCAAAGAAGCTTTCCCTTGTTGTGGCGAGTGAAAGCGAGGAAGCCGTCCTTAAAGAAGTCCAGAGGATAACTGCCTCTCTTGAACCGGACGTTGAGGTGTCCCTGCTTGAAAATGCGGAATTTGAAAGATCCCATGATGACGATGACGAGGGAGATACAAAGCTGGAGATCATAAAGATCGTGGTATCAGCGGTGATTTTTGGAGTGGGACTTATCTTCCATGACGAGAGCTTCAGCCTGTGGATCTTTCTTGCTGCCTACTTTATATCAGGACTTGACGTTATTATCACAGCTGGAAAAAATATCATAAAGCTTCGTCCCTTTGATGAATGTTTCCTTATGACTATTGCCACTCTGGGTGCGTTTTTCATAAATGAGTATCCGGAGGGCGCGGCGGTAATGATACTCTATCAGACCGGCGAGCTGTTCCAGAGCCTTGCGGTAAGACGTTCCCGCAAAAGCATTTCCGAGCTTATGGATATACGTCCCGACAGCGCAAGTGTCAAGCGTAACGGAGAGGTAGTGGCTGTCCCTGCCGAGACAGTTGAAAAGGGAGAGATCATCGTTGTCAAGGCAGGAGAGAAAATTCCACTTGACGGAGTTATCGTATCAGGAACAACTACAATAGACACCTCCGCACTTACCGGAGAAAGCGTTCCCCGGGACGCTTCCAGGGGCAGCGATGTATTGGGAGGATGTGTGAATCTTTCCGGCGTGGTAGAAATAGAGGTAACAAAGGAGTTCGGAGAATCCACCGCTTCAAAAATTCTGGAAATGGTGGAGAATGCTTCCGCGAAAAAAGCACGTTCGGAGCAGTTTATCACCCGGTTTGCCAGATGGTATACTCCCTGTGTTGTAATTGCAGCTGTGCTGCTGGCTGTAGTTCCCACAATAATAAAGGGATACGATCCCCAGAATATCTACAATGCACTTTCGTTCCTGGTAGTGTCCTGTCCCTGTGCACTGGTTATTTCCGTCCCCCTCAGCTTTTTCGGAGGAATTGGCGGAGCTTCCGCAAGGGGTATGCTCATAAAAGGCGGTGTTACGATGGAGCAGCTTGCAGAGTGCAAGACCGTCGTTTTTGACAAGACCGGAACTCTCACAGACGGAACATTTGAAATTGCAGGGGTCATCCCTGTGGATCGTACCGAGGAGGAGCTTCTCGCTCTTGCTGCAATGGCTGAACAGGGTTCAAATCATCCGGCAGCAGCGGCGGTAATGCGTGGATTCAAAGGAAATGCTGAAAATGCGGATATAACTGAGATAGCAGGCAGGGGAGTAAAAGCAGAGAATCCGAAACACACTGTCCTTGCGGGAAACAGAAAGCTTATGGAGGAATCCGGGGTCAAAAATGTTCCGGAAACAGAATCTGCCGGAACGCTGATATATATTGCGGAAAACGGCGTATATGCAGGACTGATCGAAATTTCCGACAGGATAAAGGATGACGCTGTCAAGGCGATAGAAAGTCTCAAACGGGAGGGCATAAAAACCGTCATGCTCACCGGAGACAGACGTGAGGCTGCCGATATTACGGCAAAGAAGATCGGTCTTGACGAATGGAGATCAGAGCTTCTTCCGGACGGCAAGGTTGAGGCAATAGAGGAGATAATGGAAAATAGCATCGGCAAAACGATTTTCGTCGGAGACGGCATAAACGATGCTCCTGTGCTTATGAGAGCGGATGCAGGTGTGGCAATGGGAGGCATCGGCTCAGACGCAGCTATTGAAGCGGCGGACGCAGTGCTTATGACTGACGAGCCTTCAAAGCTTATAGAAATGATAAAAATTTCCCGTAAGACCAAGGGTATTGTGATACAGAACATCATTTTCTCCCTTGGAGTAAAAGCTGTGGTGCTTGTTCTGGCGGCACTCAGCATTGCAACCATGTGGGCGGCAGTCTTCGCAGACGTCGGCGTCTGTCTCATCGCAGTGTTCAACGCCCTTAGAGCAGGAAAACCAGCACGGTGACTCCGCAAATTAATACTTTGTGAACAATAGTATAGATCATAATTTAGCTTAGTACCTCTGTACTCTTACTGGGGAATAACCTTTCTGAAGAAAGGTTATTCCCCAGACCCCTTTCCAAAG
>JAFLUJ010000100.1 GCA_022511485.1 Oscillospiraceae bacterium
AAACAGCACAGCAGAAATTCAAATATCATCAAGTTAGGCGACAGTAGTTATATCGATTATGACGATAATGATTATTATGATGAAGAAATTGATTACTAGGACGCCTCTGCTGATGCAGGTGTTGCCTATGACGATGAGGAGTACGAGGATTTTGACGAATGCGATGCTGTTTCATATGCAGGCGTTGAAGCTGACGATGACGACTATGATGACTACGATGACTACAATACCGAGGAGTACAGCAAGTCCGAGGAAAGCGGCTGGAAGAACGCTGCAATAAGTCCTCTGTCAACATTTTCAGCGGACGTGGACACTGCTTCCTACGCGAACCTCCGCAGACTTATCACCGGCGGATATTCTATTCCCGATGACGCTGTACGTATCGAGGAGATGCTGAACTATTTTGACTACGACTATGTAGTTCCCAAAAACAACGCATTCAAGATCAACACCGAGCTTTCCGACTGTCCCTGGAATAACGAGGCTCAGCTCCTTATGGTAGGTATTCAGGGAAAGAAGGTCGAAAAAACTCCCAATTCAAATCTTGTATTCCTTATAGACACCAGCGGATCTATGTACAGCCAGGATAAGCTGCCGCTGGTAATAAAGTCCGTGAAAAAGCTTGCAAATACTATGGGCAAAAATGACCGTATTTCCATTGTTACCTATTCCGGAGAGGAAAGAGTCATCGTTGCGGGAGCAAACGGCAATCAGATAAAAATGATCTCCGACCTTGTTTCACAGCTTTACGCCGATGGAGTTACAAACGGAGAAAGCGGTATCAATGCAGCATACGCCCTTGCGGAGAAATACTACATCAAGGGCGGAAACAACCGTATAATCATGGCTACTGACGGCGATCTGAACGTAGGTATCTCCAGCGAGGACGAGCTGAAAAAGCTTATCGAAGAAAAACGCAAGAGCGGAGTTTACTTCTCCGTGCTTGGCTACGGTACAGGCAACATCAAGGACAACAAAATGGAGACCCTTGCTGACAACGGAAACGGCAGCTATCACTACATCGACACTGCAAGAGAGGCAGAAAAAGTCCTTGTTGCAGAGCGGGACAGCACTCTTTTCACCATCGCTGAGGACGTTAAGCTCCAGGTAGAGTTCAATCCTGCAAATGTAAAAAGCTACCGTCTTATCGGATATGACAACCGCCGTCTTGCAAATGAGGACTTCAAAAATGACGCCAAGGACGCAGGAGAAGTCGGCGCAGGACACAGCGTCACCGCTATTTATGAAATAATCCCTGCTGACGGAAAGTCAGGAGACTCCCTGAAATATCAGCAGAACTCCAAGGCAGCAAATACGGACGAGATCGCAACTGTGAAGGTTAGATACAAAAATCCCACAAGCAAAAAGGTATCTCAGATCTCCGCTGTTGTGGATAAGGCTTCCTATTCCAAGGAAATGAGCGACAACATGAAGCTTGCCGCCGCTGTAACAGAGTTCGGTCTGGTACTGAAAAACAGCGATCATAAAGGCTCAGCTACTGCTGACGGAGCTTTGAAGCTTGCAGAAAGTATAAGCAAGCCCAACTATTACGAGAAAGAGCTTATCAAGCTTATCAAAAAATACAAGGCTGAGCCTTGACCCTTGTTCTACCCCCACCTTTAAAAACAAAAATGATTTGGTACACTCAGCCCCCTATCAAGGGGGCTGGTTTGTATTTACAAAAAGCTGCTGCACTTTGATCGGTGCAGCAGCTTTGCTTATTTTATGTAATCACTCTTCGGGAACGTAGTTGATAAGCTCGTTCAGCATTTTAGGAAGCTCGGTATCCATGTTCTCGTTTGTGAACTGACAGGTACCTACTGCTCTGTGACCGCCTCCGCCGTATTTCAGCATCAGCTTGCCTACGTTTACGTTGGATGTACGGTTAAGTATGGAGTATCCGACAGCAGCGCTGCATCCCTGACCGCCCTTTCCGCTTACTATCCATGCGGAAATGTTCTGCTCCGGATAGAGACTGTAAATAAGGAAGCGGTTTCCGGAATAAATGGGATCTACTCCCCGGAGGTCGCTGATGATAACGTCCTTTTCAACGCGTGTATGAGCCTTTACCATTTCCTTGAACTTCTCGGTCTGCTCCATGTAAACGTCGATCCTTTCCTTTACATCGGGCAGAGCAAGTATCTCATCTGTATTCATGGTACGGCAGCAGTCAATGAGCTTCTCCATGAGCTGATAGTTTGAGATGGTAAAATTGCGCCATCTTCCCAAGCCCGTTCTGGGATCCATAAGGAAACCGACAAGTATCCATCCGGAAGGATTAAGGATCTCGTCCTTGGTAAGGTTACCGCTGTCCACCTTGTCAACTGCGATCATCATATCATCGTAGTGACCGAAGCGTTCCTTTCCTCCGTAATAATCGTAGATAATTCTTGCACAGGATGGAGCTATACGGCTCTCTCCTTTATACTTGCCCTCAAGCTGATTTCTCTCGAACTCGCTTGAATGGTGGTCGAACCAAAGTCCGCAGCCTTCAACAAAGGGAACGTTTGCAAGACAGTCATCCTCGGTGATCTCCACAAGACCATCCTGAAGATCCTTTGGGTGAGCAAATGTCCAGTGGTCTATAACGCCTACGTCCTTAAGCAGAGCGCCGCAGGCAAGCCCGTCGAAGTCTGAACGTGTAACAAGTCTCATATACAATACAACTCCTAACATTTTTAATAAGATACCGGTAAAATAGTATACAAACATTATACAACATTTATCTATCAATTTCAAGAGTATTTTAGGAAATTTTTTAAGGCAATACCGTACAAAAATTGTAATCGGTCAACCTTTGTCTTGCATATGTTTAACATACGAGACAAAGGAGTTGATCGTTTTGGGACTTACTACAGGCTCAGTAGGCAAGAACGCCTGCGACAGCAGCTTTACCATACAAAAAAATGAGGAAGACTTCGTCATAGCTCTGGCGGGAAATCCCAACGTGGGAAAATCCACAGTTTTCAACGCACTGACCGGAATGAAGCAGCATACCGGAAACTGGACCGGCAAGACCGTCCAGAACGCCCAGGGACGGTGCGTCCGGGGGGAAAACAGCTACGTCATGGTGGACATTCCCGGTACATACTCTCTCCTTGCCCATTCAGCCGAGGAGGTAGTGGCAAGGGATTTTATATGCTTCGGCGGAACAGACGCAGTCATCGTAGTCTGCGACGCCTCCTGTCTGGAGCGCAATCTCAATCTGGTGCTCCAGACTATTGAAATTACGGAACACACTTTAGTGTGCGTCAATCTTATGGACGAAGCTGAAAAGAAAAAGATCTCTGTTAACCTTGAAACTCTCAGCAAGCGGCTGGGAGTTCCGGTGTGCGGAGCTGCGGCAAGAAACGGAATAGGTATTGAAGAAATGATGGAGCTTCTCCCGGAGGCAATGAAAAATCCCCCGCCTCCCAAGCCATGTGTTGTGTATCCCAACGAAATAGAAATAGCCATAGATATGCTGATCCCCGCATTGAAAAAGAAGCTGGACGGCAGACTTTCCCTGCGCTGGACAGCAATACGTCTCCTTGACCGGGATGAACAGCTTAACACATCTATAAGCGATTTCCTTGGCTTTGACATCAGCTCGGACAGGGAGATCTCCGCTGCATTGAACCGCGCTCTGAATTATCTTTCAGAACAGGAAATATCCTCTTCCAAGCTGAACGACATGATAGTAACTTCTATAGTCCGTCTTGCGGAGCGTTATGCCACGGAATGCACCATATTTGAGAAGCCGGACTACTACGAGCGTGACAGAAAAATAGATCGTATACTCACCCACAAAATATGGGGAGTTCCCATTATGGCGGCAATGCTGCTTGTTATCTTCTGGATAACCATTGAGGGCGCAAATTATCCCTCCGATCTGCTTTTCGGAGCATTGTTTTCATTAGGCGACAAGCTTTCCGATCTTATGGTGTCGGTCGGCTCTCCCGAATGGCTGCGAAGTATGCTGATAGACGGTATGTATCGTGTCCTTGCATGGGTCACGGCGGTAATGCTTCCCCCTATGGCGATCTTCTTTCCCATGTTCACAATTTTAGAGGACGTGGGATACCTTCCCAGAGTGGCGTTCAATCTTGACCGGTACTTTAAAAAAGCAAACGCCTGCGGAAAGCAGGCTCTTACAATGGCAATGGGATTCGGCTGCAACGCTGCGGGAGTTACCGGCTGCCGCATAATAGATTCTCCAAGAGAGCGGCTTATTGCAATGCTCACCAACAATTTCGTTCCCTGCAACGGAAGATTTCCCACACTTATTGCCGTCATCACAATGTTTATGACAGCAGGAGCAGCGGGTCTGGGAAGAAGCTTCCTTTCCGTACTGATACTCACTCTGGTGATAATTCTGGGGGTGTTCCTGACGTTTTTGATGTCCCGTCTGCTGTCCGCAACAGTGCTTAAAGGAGTACCCTCCTCATTTGCTTTGGAGCTTCCTCCATATCGCCGTCCCCAGATAGGAAAGGTGATAGTCCGTTCCATTTTCGACAGGACTATCTTCGTTTTAGGCAGAGCGGTAGCTGTTGCCGCTCCCGCCGGACTTGTGATATGGCTTCTGGGAAACATAACTGTTGACGGAAGCTCACTGCTGACTCTCTGTGCAGGTTTCCTTGATCCCTTTGCTCGTTTTATCGGACTTGACGGAGTAATACTTTTAGCGTTCATACTGGGATTTCCGGCAAATGAGATAGTAGTCCCCATCATGCTGATGGTGTATATGGGAACGGAAAAAATAACAAATTACGAGAGCCTTTCCGCCCTGAAACAGCTTCTGACGGATAACGGCTGGACTATAATCACCGCAGTATGTACAGTGATCTTCATGCTGTGTCATTTTCCCTGCTCCACCACCTGTATGACCGTAAAAAAAGAAACCGGCAGCCTTAAATGGACCGCCGCCGCTTTTCTTTTGCCATTGGCAGCAGGGATAGTCCTCTGCGCCGTTATCGCTAATATTATGAGACTTTTT
>JAFLUJ010000101.1 GCA_022511485.1 Oscillospiraceae bacterium
CAGTGAAAGCTTGTCTTCAAAAGATATGTGCATACGCTTGTGAAGACGAGTTCTAAGGAGTGGTGGATATTGACAGCTCTTATAATTATTGGTATAATTGTATTGTTGTTTGCTTTCCTGTTCAGTATGAATATACGGGCTGAAATAAAGTTTTACAGCGGCAGACTTAAACTGCGGGTAAAGTATCTGGGGTTTACAGTCTTTGCTCTGGGAGAGGAAAAAAAGACTGAACCTGAGATGCCGGGTGATTCGGATGACAGGGAATGGGAGCAGCCGGAGGATAACGAAGATGCATCCGGTGAAGAAAATACAACAGTGGAAAATGAGGTATCGGAAGATACTGCCGCAGTTCATGAAGCAGAGAGTGCGGCAGAGGATGCCATAGACACAGAGGAAGAAAAGATAGAGAAAGAACCGCTTAGCGAAAAAATTGAGAGCATTACCAGCTTGATAGAAAAGGCAAAGATCATCTGGTCAGCCTCGGAAAAGGGACTGCGGCGTATTTTTACTCATATATACATCAAAAACCTGGTAATTGATTTTACCATCGCAAATGGGGACGCTTACAAGGCGGCAATGACATACGGAGCTGTAAACGCGGCGGTGTACAATATCATAGCTGTATTGAGCACTCTGTTTACAACTACGATAAGATCGGTCGACATTGTGTGCGACTTTGACAAAAAAGAGCCGGTCTTTGACGGCGAGGTCAATATCGCCATGAGGGTAGGTACTATTCTTGCTGCGGCGTTCAGCATACTTTTCGGGATTCTTAAAAATCTTGGCAAGCTTATAGGAAAACCGAAACCAAAACAAAAACGAAAAAAACAGCCCAAATCCCAAAAGGCTGTCAGAGTATAAAGGAGAATAAAAATGGATACAAAAGTAAAAGATTTAGTTACCTCGGCGATCGGCAGGATACATGAGCTTTCCGATGCAGATACCATAATCGGAAAGCCCATCAAAATTGATGATAGTATCACGATCATCCCTGTGTCAAAGGTGTCCTACGGATTTGCAGCAGGAGGCTCCGACCTCCCCTCGAAAACCGAAAAGGAGATCTTCGGAGGAGGAAGCGGCGGCGGAGTTTCCATTCAGCCTCTTGCATTCATCGTAATTTCCGACGGAGATGTAAGACTTCTGGAGCTTGGTTCCGGAAATTCACCTGCAAATGCTATTATCAATGCTGTTCCTGATCTGTTTACAAAGATACAGTCCATGTTCTCAAAGAAAAAGGACAAGGATGGTGACAGCTCGGAAGGTGAAACAGCTTCATCTGCAGAGCCTGAGATCGAAAAGGTTGAGATCAATACAGACGGTTTTGATTTTTAATTAATGGGAATCTCTAAAAACCTCTTTCACGGCAAATTTTCTATTCCATATATCATCTGCTGTGTTGTCAAACCTTGCAATACATACAGTATTACTGCGGTTTGACGCCTTGCAGCTGACATATGTCATATACGAAAATTTGCTCGTGTCCCGGTTTTTAGAGAACCCCTGAAATATTTGCGTTTCAAAATCCATAATATATCTATGAACGCTTGTTGTCCTTTGGGTCATACAAGACTGTTTAACAAAGATATTCGGAGGTTTTTATGAAACGCAGTATTTTATGTATTTTTATGGCAGCAGTTATTTTAGTCTGCTGTGCGCCCTCGGCAGGAGCATTTTCTATTTCGGGAGTGTCGGCTAAGGCGGCTGTATTGATCGACGCTCAGACCGGAACGATCATTTCCGGAAAGAATCAGTATGACAGGCTTCCTATGGCAAGTACGACAAAAATAATGTCCGCATTGCTGCTCCTGGAAAGCGGCGATCTTGATAAAGAGTTTCGTGTAGATAACGATGCGATCCTTGTGGAAGGGTCGTCTATGGGATTGTGTCCGGACGATGTTGTTACAAAGCGGTCACTTTGCTATGGTATGCTGCTCCCTTCCGGAAACGACGCAGCAAACGAAACAGCCGTCCTTCTTGCAGGAAGCGGGTCAAAGTTTGCTGATATGATGAACAAAAGGGCAGAGAAGCTTGGCATGAGGGATACCCATTTTGTTACGCCCTCCGGTCTCCATGATGATGACCACTATTCAACAGCTTACGACATGGCGATACTGACCAGGGAGGCTCTCAAAAATGAAACCTTCCGGGAGATTTGCGGTACTACAAAAGCAAAGCTGAGATTCGGAAATCCGCCATATGAAAGATGGCTTGTCAATACAAACAAGTTGCTTTCTCTTTATGACGGCTGTATCGGCGTGAAAACCGGATTTACAGACGAAGCAGGACGGTGTCTTGTTTCAGCGGCAGAAAGGGACGGCGTTACCCTTATATGCGTTACTCTTAATGATCCCAATGATTGGAACGATCATATCAAAATGTATAATTACGGATTTTCCCAGACGAAAAGTGTAGACCCATCTTTTGATTTTTCCGAGCTCTGTGTAAATGTAGCAGGGGGAGACAAAGATAAGGTACGGATTATTCCTGCTGAGATACCGAAGTATACGTCTATAAACGGAAGTATGCCTGAAGCCACATATGAAACGTCAGTTGAGAAATTTATCTACGCGCCTGTTTCCAAGGGAAAGAAAGCGGGGATAGTGCGATATTATTCAGACGGGGTGCTTATAGGAACTTCCGACCTTGTTGCAGCGGAGGAATGCAGCGCAGTCATAAAGGAATACAAGCCGGGTCTTGATGATAAGATTGTTAACTGGATAAAGAGTATTCTCAAAAAGAAATAAAGGAGGCGTGTTCCGCACAGGGACATGATCAGAAATGGCAAATATCAGATTACAGAAGCTGATCGCGGAAAGCGGGCTTTGCTCCCGCAGAAAAGCAGAGGAGCTTATCAGGCAGGGGAGAGTTCGTGTAAACGGACGTACAGCTCATATCGGAGACGGGGCAACTCCCAATGACGTTATCATGGTTGACAGTGAAAGGCTTCGCATCCAGAAGAAAAGAGAAAAATATTATATCATGCTCAACAAGCCAAGAGGCTATGTTACGACTATGTCAGACGAGCTGGACAGACGCTGTGTAACTGAGCTTCTGGCAGACTTTCCGGACAGAGTGTATCCTGTTGGACGGCTTGACAGAAATTCGGAAGGTCTGCTTCTGTTTACAAATGACGGAAAATTTGCCAATGATATTATGCACCCCAGCAGGCATATTTCCAAGACCTATCGTGTTACGGTACGTCCTCCCGTAAATGACGGACAGCTTGTAGAGCTGTCCGAGGGAGTTGTTATTGACGGAAGGAAAACCATGCCTGCCACGGTGACTGTTGTCACTCAGGAGCAGGAACGTGTGGTTCTCCAGATAATCATACGGGAGGGCAGAAACCGCCAGATAAGAAAGATGTGTGAAGCGGTAGGTCTGGAAGTAGCCCGTCTTAAAAGAACGGCAATAGGTCCTGTCAAGCTGGGAATGTTAAAGCCGGGAACATACAGGGAGCTTACCTCCGAGGAGTTAAGGGCTTTGAGAAATGCTATAGGTGACAGAAAATAAATTGATATATTTGCCAATAAAATATACTGATTTATGAACTTTTTGAAAATAAGTACAAAAATATTGTTATTATCTTGTCAAAGTCAAAAAAATATAGTATAATTAATCTGGTTTAATTTTTTATTGAACGGAGGAACATTTATGTTAACTGAAAGCCAGAGGGCTAAATTTGAAGCGTATAGATCCGCTTCAGCAAATTCGGGCAAGGCAGGAGAAAGACTTGCTGCTTTGTTTGATGACGGAGCATATACCGAGGTCGATGCTGGAGTAAAAAACGGAGATTCACTTGCAGGAGTAATCACCGCTTACGGATATGTTGACGGCAGTCCTGTTTATGCTTTTTCACAGGATAAGACCGTAAAAGGCGGCGCTGTGAATAAACAGCACGCTGCAAAAATATGTAAAGTATTTGACCTTGCATCCAGAACGGGAGTTCCGGTGGTAGGCATTTATGATTCAAACGGTGCATTTGTTGAAGACGGTGCAGAGGCTATTAAAGCTTACAGCGAGATACTGACATGGACAAGCAACCTTTCAGGTGTTGTTCCGCAGATCTCTGTTGTGGCAGGTGCTTGTGCAGGAAGCGCAGCTATGATAGCCTGCTCCGCTGATTTTGTTGTTATAACCGATGAAGGAGAGCTTTATGTTGCTCCCGGTGCTGATGTAAAGGGCGAGGATGCCGTTAAAAACGGAACGGCAGCGATCAGCGCAAAAACTGACAAGGACGCTATGGAGGCAGTAAAGAAGCTTATTTCTGTGCTTCCTGCCAATAATATTTCCGTTCCTCCAATGTTTGAGTTTGAGGCTTCTTCAAAGTCTGCAAGCGGTCTGGCGGCTGAAATTGCAGAGGCTGTTGCTGACGCTGACAGTGTTACCGAGATTTCAGATGGATTCGGAACTGCTGCCTACACTGCAATTGCTACAATAGGAGGCTCTGCTGTTGGAATTGCAGCAACAAACAAGGCTGCTGAGAAGCTTACATCAGAGGATTGCTCCAAGCTGGCAAGATTCGTCAGGACTTGTGATGCTTTCTCCATCCCTGTACTTACTGTTATTGATACTGAGGGCTTCGCTGCGGACGCCTGCGTTCGTGATATGGCTAAGATCGCAAGTGCCTATGCAGAAGCCACCACACTTAAAATATCCGTTGTTACCGGAAAGGCTTACGGTGCGGCTATGGCTGCTCTTGGCGCCGGAAATGCCGATGTAACATATGCTTATCCGGAGGCTGTTATTTCTCCTATCGCTCCTGTAACTGCGGTAGAGTTCCTCTGGCACGACAAGCTTAAGGGAGCGAAAGACCTTGCCGAAGAAAGGAACAAGCTTGCTGACCAGTACGCAGACGAGAATGCTTCCGCTTTCGATGCTGCTGAAAAGGGCTGTATTGACGATATCATAACCGCAGAGGAAGCCAGA
>JAFLUJ010000102.1 GCA_022511485.1 Oscillospiraceae bacterium
CGGCGAATCAAAACATTGACTTGTCAATGTTTTGATTTAGGAATAGTATAAAATAGACAAAAGTGAGCCGCAAAAGCTTGCATATATGGACTTTGTGGCTTGATTTTGTCATATTTTAAATGAGGGATTAGTATCAGTGACAGTTCAGTCGCCGTCAGCAAATGTACACTTTATTTATATGATAACACATTCTTGTACACTTGTCAACTGAAAAGAAAAATTTTCATATTGAATTTCTTTTGAAAATATAGTATAATTTAGCATATAAAGAAAATAAAATATGGTCAAGCCATGAGAAAGGTCGGATAATATGAGTTTCAAAAAGGATTTTGTATGGGGAGCAGCAACCGCTTCCTACCAGATCGAGGGCGCTGCTGACGAGGACGGCAGAGGTCCAAGCATATGGGACGAATTTTCCCACACCGAGGGAAAGGTTTTTCAGGGACATACCGGAGATTTTGCCTGTGACCACTACCATCGCTTCAAAGAGGACGTGAAGACCATGTCGGAGCTTGGTCTGAAAGCATACCGGTTTTCCATCTCATGGAGCAGGATCATCCCCGACGGAAGCGGCGAGGTAAATCAGAAGGGTATCGACTTCTACAATGCTCTTATTGACGAGCTTGTCAAATACGGTATAGAACCCTATGTTACCCTTTATCACTGGGATCTTCCATATGCTCTCCATCTTAAAGGAGGCTGGCTCAATGACGATATTTCCGACTTATTTGAAAAATACACAAGGATCGTTGCAGAAAATTTCGGAGACCGTGTGAAGAATTTCATTACCTTTAACGAGCCTCAGGTTTTCGTTGGCTGCGGTTATATGCAGGGAAGTCACGCTCCCGGATATAAGTTGGACACAAGAGAGCTTCTCCATATAGGACACAATGTATTAAAGTCCCACGGAAAGGCTGTCCGGGTGCTGAGAGAGGCGATCCCCGGTGTAAAGATAGGGTTCACCTGTGCAACAAGTCCTGCTTGTCCTCAGTCTGAAAAGGACGTGGAAGCCGCCAGAGAATCCTACTTCTACTGCGGAAAAGCACACTTTGTCTTTTCCGATCCATTCTGGCTTGATACCATTGTGTTCGGGAAATATCCTCAGAGACTTCTTGACGAGTGCAAAGACATCATGCCGGAGGTCACCGACGAGGATATGAAGCTTATAGGCGCTCCTATTGATTTTATCGGACTGAATATCTATTTCGGACGGAATGTACGTCTTAATGAAAAGGGAGAGCTTGAGAACCTCCAACTGCCGGTGGGCTTCCCGAGGACAGCTATAAAATGGGGGATACTCCCTCCCACGCTTTACTGGGGACCCAGATTCCATTTTGACAGATATAAGCTGCCGATATACATAACAGAAAACGGTATGTCCGCACATGATGTGATCTCTCTTGACGGAAAAGTCCACGATCCAAACAGAATAGATTTTCTTAACCGGTATCTTCTTGAACTCAGACGGGCAGCCACAGACGGCGTTGATGTGGGAGGCTACTTCCAGTGGTCTCTTATGGATAACTTTGAATGGTCCGAGGGATACAATGAGAGATTCGGTATTATCTATGTTGATTATGCTACAGGAGAGCGCACTATAAAGGATTCCGCTTACTGGTACAAGGACGTCATTGAAAGCAATGGAGAGAACCTTTAAATAAAAAGAAAGCGGCGGAACGTTTAGTGCCGTTCCGCCGTACAAATAAAATAAAACAAGGAGATACGGAAAACGCTGTCTGCATCAGCGATCCGAAATCATTAGAAGGTGTCGTAAGTACATTGACCCACTATCAAAGCACGTTTTCCGCACTTATAGTACATCTCCGTACCCGCAGTCTGTCTCCGCACCCCTGACTCCTTGAAATGAATAGCTTGATCTGGTCAGGTTGTCGGGAGCGAAAGCTCAAAGCCCTGCTCTCTTATACTGTCAATGACCCTTGGAAGGATCTCTGCATTTGTTGATGAAACACTGTGAAGGAGATAGATAGCTCCTCCATGTGCGGCTGTTGATACTCTTTCAAAGGCAGCATCGGGATCAGGTTGTTTATTTACGTCCCAATCCTCATAAGCGAAGCTCCAGAGCAGGGTCTTATATCCCAGCTTCTGACACGTCGCTAATGCCTGCTCGGAATATTCTCCGCAGGGAGGCCTTAAATAGCACATCTCATATCCGAATTTTTCCTTAACATAGTTGTGGAGAGTAATAATTTCTTTTTCCGCTTCTGATTCAGAAAGATCTGGCAGTGACGCGTGTTTCCAGCCGTGGTTTCCGATGATGTGTCCCTCGTCTATCATACGCTTGACAAGCTCGGAATTCCTTTCGGCATAATCACCGGTCAGGAAGAACACAGCCTTAACGTTTTTGTCCTTTAATGTGTCCAGTATCGGTGCTGTATAGCCATTTTCATACCCCTGATCGAAGGTAAGACATATCTTTTTTTCATCCTCAAACATGGCGTAACAGTCATACTGTCCATATTCGCTGTTGAACATTTCCGCTCCTACGGGGCGGTTTTTTTCGTCTACCTCTCTGCCCTGACCGTATCCCCGGCAGGTGCAGTCAAGAGCATAAGCGGTAAACGTACCAAATGTTGCCATACAGAACGCTGCAGCAATGGCAGCAGTGATTATTTTTTTCAGCATATGCAGCCTCCATAATTTCAGATTTGAACGATAATATTATACGGAGACTGAGCCAGAATATCACAACTATATTTTATCATATTCTGTGCCAAAATAAAACTACAGAGTGGTTACAATTTGCACGAAATGATTACAATATGGTTACAAAAAAGCGATCAGCCACAGGAACATATAACACGCAGATAATACGCTCCGCAGGCTGACCGTCAGTTTACTCACCCAGATAGGATTTTACAAGCACCTGTAACAGCTCGTCACGGTCAATGTGGCGGATAAGGCTTCTGGCATTATTATAAGTCGTTATGTATGTCGGGTCCTCAGAAAGAATATATCCTACAATTTGATTTATGGGATTATAGCCTTTTTCGCGGAGAGCGTCATAAATAATAGTAAGATTTTTTCTGAGCTCGCCCTCTGTGTCCTCATAGACCGAAAAGGTCATGGTCTGGTCGTTATCCATTTATAACACTCCTTTCCTTGGGTATACGATGTATACTCCAATCACTACATATATTATAACCCATATCAAGAATAAAAACAAGTAGTTTTTGTTATTTTTTTGTCATTGGCATAAATTTCCTCAAAGAAATATGGAAAACAATGTAATTTTTAAACAAAAATGAATTTCCTGTCCCAAAGGTGGTAAAATATCTGAAAAGGATAAAAGGAGTTGGGATTCATGGCAAAAAAGCTATCCCGTAATACATTTATTATGGAAACACCTCCGACGATTCACAGCTTTGCATCAACAGTTGGAAAAAAAGAGGGCGAAGGTCCTCTGGCGGAATATTTTGACGAAGTAGAAGAGGACAGCTATTTCGGACAGAAAACCTGGGAACAGGCTGAAAGCGAGCTTATGAAGCGGACGGTATCCCGAGCCATATCAAAGGGAGGGCTTGCGACCGACAGTATCGACTATATGTTTGCAGGGGATCTGCTCAATCAGTGCATAAGCTCTACCTACGGACTGCGGGATCTGAACATACCGCTTCTGGGAATTTACGGAGCTTGCTCCACAATGTCGGAGGGACTTGTGCTCTCCGCTCTTATGACTGACAGCGGTCTTGGAGGGAACGTTATCGCTGCAACCTCCTCCCACTTTTGCACAGCGGAGAGACAGTTTCGCTTTCCCTTATCATACGGAGCGGTACGCACTCCCACGGCACAGTGGACCTGCACAGCCTCCGGCGCCGTTGTTGTGTCCCCCAAGGCTACCTCCCCTTTCATACGAGCTGTCACAATAGGGAAGATAGTTGACATGGGCGTTACTGACGCAAACAATATGGGAGCGGCAATGGCGCCTGCTGCGGCGAACACCATAAAGACATTCCTACAGGACACATCTATGGATCCCACGGACTTTGACGCCATAATAACAGGAGATCTGGGGACAGTTGGAAGCAAGCTTCTTATCGAGCTTCTCAGGAGCGACGGTATAGACATCTCGGACAATCACCGTGACTGCGGTATGATGATGTTTGACACTCAAAAGCAGGACGTACACGCGGGAGGCTCGGGCTGCGGCTGCTCTGCCTCGGTATTATGCGGATACTTCCTGCCGAAGATACGTTCCGGGGAGATGAAAAATATTCTTTTCTGCGCAACGGGAGCGCTGTTGTCTCCTACAGCCACCCAGCAGGGAGAAAGCATACCCTCGATTTCCCACGGAGTATTTATTTCTGCGGAAAGCCGCATAAGTGATTAGAGCTTTAGAAATGGAGTTGTTTATATGTTTATGAATTATTTATGGGCGTTTATCATCGGCGGACTTTTCTGCGCCGTTGGTCAGACCCTTATTGATTACACAAAGCTTACACCTGCAAGAATACTGGTCTCATATGTTGTAGCAGGAGTAGTTCTTGGAGCGTTCAATCTTTACAAGCCTCTTGTGGACTTTGCAGGGGCGGGAGCTACCGTACCTCTGACAGGCTTCGGGAATGTTCTTGTAGAGGGTGTAAAGCAGGCGATAGACGAAAGAGGCTTCCTTGGTGTACTGACCGGAGGACTTACCGGAGCAGCGGGAGGAATAACCGCGGCGATACTTTTCGGTCTGCTTACAGCACTGATTTTCCGACCAAAGGAAAAATGAATAATAATTAGGCGCATTATCGCTGCACTATCGCAAAAAAGGTTTCACCAAATTAAGATATAAGACCAATACAGCGGATTATGTCAACCGACTTTCTGTCATCAGAAAGTCGGCTTGTTTTTATCTGCGTAATGTTGGATATG
>JAFLUJ010000103.1 GCA_022511485.1 Oscillospiraceae bacterium
AAGTTTTTGTTCGTGGCTTTTTATCTTTAAATGAACCTTTTAAGCACCAGTTACATCTGAGTCTGTCAATAAGACTTGGCTCGTATATACACAATGTTTCGCTTGAACCAGAGAAATATCGTTCATTAACAGTATTGTTTTTTACGGTTTCTTTTAAAAGTTCATATTTATTATCATATTCAGCATATAAGCTTTTTAGTTCTTCCTTTATGGATTCAATATAGGAATCACTTATCATAATTTTACCTCATTCAAAAAATTTGTAAACATCTGACCGGATAAATTTATTCCGTCAGAGCCCATACAGTCGCTGTACCACCAGAATTGTTCCATAAATAATACTTTGCTCCATTTTTCAATTAAACTGGTGAAATCAGTCGCAATTAATTTTCCGTTGGAGTTACTGTCGTAAAATTCAAATACGGAATGATCGTAGAGAATAATGGAACAGTTTCTTTTATCTATGCAAAATGCGTTTCCATTGTTGAATGTGAACATGGGATAATAATTTTCAATTTCTTTGAGTACGGATTCGGGATTCTGACAATCCTCAGCATATTCTACAGCGTCATAATAGTTTTGAATTATATTTTTATGTAACTCCAGACTTTTAAGCAGGGGAATCATTGTAAATGCTCCGTAATAGCTTTTGTCTGACTTGAAGCTCCACTGTAAATCAATATCTGAAAATGAAGAATATAATTCTGTCATTTCTTCATTTAATGAGATGCCGCTCTGAGCCTCAAAGACATTGCGTATTTCAACGCCGGTTCCGTTTAAATTAAGTTCGAGCTTTTCAATAGTTAAATTGCTTGATTTTATTTTTTCAGCAGTATCTGAGATCAATGATTTAAGATCCATATAATTATACCTCCGTATGTAATCATGTTTGCTTCAAATAACTTTGAGAGTATTGTACCGCATCATTCTGACAAATATATTCTTTGCTGCTTGGACTTAGCAAGCATCTGGGCAAATTATGTAATGCAAATAAGTAACGATTGATTTTTATATAATTATTTTTGTAATCCGAAATTTCAATATTGATCTCACTTACATAGTCGATCAACAATTTTATTGTTTTAAATGGAATATTTGCTTGAATTTCATGAGAAGATATATTGTCAAAATCAATATAAGAAAAATTTTTTCTGTTTGAATTCAAATACTCTGTCAGCTTATTAAAATTATCACTTTTATTGATTATTTCATCAAGCAGCAGCATTAAACAAATATCCCATAACGTTAAATATTCTGAAAGCTCATTTTTAAATTTATTTGATAATTTAGATGGGCATTTTCCCTTTATATAACGCATACTTCTGTAAAGAACTTCTCCATATACACAATTCATGATATTGTCAGTCCTCCAATTTTATTTACATTTTATCATATAAAACATATAGTGTCAAGAAATGTCGATAAAAATATCTGCATTCTTTAAAATACTTGCAATGTACTGCAAAATATGATATAATTTAATCAGCAAAATAAAATCAGGATAGGAGAAAACAATATGAGTACTTTCAATGTTGAACTAAAAAAGGTCGTTGACGACAGCTACGAAATAGAGATAGGATATGAGCTTGAACAGAAGCTTATTGATGATATTAAATCAGGACTTGTGGGCAAGATCAATAAATTTGCTGTAGTTACCGACAGTATAGTAAAAGATCTTTATGCGGAAAAAATATATAACTTATTGGTTCAGAATGGTTACAAAAGTGATTTGATAGTTTTTCCTGAGGGAGAAAAAAGCAAGACAAGGGAAACCAAAGAGTTCATAGAAGATGCCATGCTTTCAAAGGGATACCGCAGAGACTGCTGCATTATCGCCGTTGGCGGAGGCGTTGTTACAGACATTGCCGGATTTGTGGCAGGAACTTACGGAAGAGGAGTTCCTTTTATAAATTATGCCACCACATTACTTGCTGCTGCTGATGCGTCCGTAGGGGGAAAAACTGCTGTGGACACTCCGCTTGCAACCAATCTTATCGGACTGTTCAATCAGCCGGAAAAAGTATACATAGACATTGCCACATGGAAAACACTGCCTCAGAGACAGGTTTCCAGCGGTCTTGCGGAAACAATAAAGCACGCCTGCATTTCAAGCCGAGAGTTCTTTGATTACATCCTGAACAACATGGATGCTGTCTTTGAAAATAATGATGAAGTATGTCAGCATATTGCTCATGAAAACTGCAAGGTAAAATATCAGGTAGTTATGAAGGACGAACGTGAAAGCGGATTAAGGGAGATATTGAATCTTGGACACACAGTGGGCAGGGCAATTGAAACAGTCAGTGAATATAAATTGCTTCACGGAGAGGCTTTGTCAATAGGTCTTATAGCAGAAGTTAAACTGGCAAATAAGCTCGGATATTGTACAGACGAGGATGAAGCTCTCCTGATAAAAGCTTTGGAAAAAGCAAAGCTGCCGGTGAAAATTCCGGATTACATTGACAGAGATGAACTTGTCAAAAAATTATATACGGACAAAAAAGTCAAAAACGGACAGCTCAGATTTGTTCTTCAAAAGGGGATAGGGGACATAATGGTATTCGACGGAGAGCAGTATGCAAAACCTATCTCCGAGGATATGGCAAGAGAAATAATTATGGCGATGGAATAGAAAATAACGTCCACTGGTTCATAAAAATCCGTGGACGTTATTTTTTGATGTACTGTCTAATTAAAAAAAGTTTATTTTACAAAATAGCTTCTTTCAATGACTTAACAAACTCTCCGACTTTATCGGCGGAATTTTTTCCGTGTTCGGCAACGATTTTTACAACGGCGCTTCCAACGATTATTCCGTCGCAGTAGCTGCTCATTTTCTTTGCCTGCTCCGGTCCGGAAATTCCGAAGCCTACCATTGCGGGAACTTTGCAGCTCTTTTTGATCTCCCCGAAAAACTCGTCGAAATTGGTGGTGAATTTGCTTCTTGTTCCGGTTACGCCTGTGGAGGAAACGCAATAGAGGAATCCCTCTGCCTCTGCTGCGATGTCCGCGATCCTCTGATGAGATGTAGGAGCTACGAGGCTTATTGCACGTATTCCGTTATCCTTTGCGTAAGGCTGGACTTCGTCCCTTTCCTCAAATGGAAGGTCGGGAACGATAACTCCGTCAATGCCTTTTTCACGGCAGAGGGTAAAAAATCTCTCCGTTCCGAAACGGAAGATAGTGTTTATATACATCATAAGTATCAGAGGCTTGTCGGTCTTTTTCCGGACACTTTCCACCATGGCGAAAATTCCTGTAAGATCTGTTCCCTTTGAAAGAGAACGTAGGCTCGCTTCCTGAATTACCTTTCCCTCGGCTACAGGGTCGGAAAATGGAACTCCGATCTCAATTATGTCTGAACCGTTTTCAAACATTTTAAGTATAAGCTTTTCGGTAGTATCAAGGTCAGGGTCTCCTGCTGTAACAAAGGTTATGAGAGCCTTTTCTCCCTTGTCTTTAAGCTCCGAAAGAGCTTTGTCTATTCTGTTCATCTGTATCTATCCTTTCTCATGAATTAACTACATTTTTACCGCGGTATCTTGCGATGGAATAAACGTCCTTGTCGCCACGTCCGGAAAGATTTATCACCATTATCTGATCCTTGTTCATTTTGGGAACGATTTTCAAAGCCGCTGCTACTGCATGAGCGGATTCAATAGCAGGAATGATACCCTCAGTCTTTGAAAGATACTCAAAAGCCTGTACCGATTCTTCATCGGTGATGGGGATATATTCCGCGCGTCCGGATTTTCCAAGCATAGCGTGTTCAGGACCAATTCCCGGATAGTCAAGTCCTGCGGAGATCGAATAAACAGGGTCTATCTGACCGAATTCATTCTGCAAGAACAGAGACTTCATACCGTGGAAAATTCCCGTTGTTCCCTTTGCAAAGGTAGCGGCGTGCTTGTCAGTATCCACGCCATGTCCTGCGGCTTCTGCGCCAACAAGACGGACAGATTCATCCTTAATGAAGTCATAGAAAGCTCCCATTGCGTTTGAACCGCCTCCCACACAAGCGCATACGCAGTCGGGAAGTCTGCCTTCCTTCTCCATAAGCTGTTCACGAATCTCCTCGGAGATTATCTTCTGGAAGTCACGAACCATTGCAGGGTAGGGGTGAGGTCCCATAACTGAACCTATGCAGTAAAAAGTTGTGTTTATATTTTCTGCCCAGTCACGCATTGCGGCATTGATAGCATCCTTGAGGGTGTTAGTTCCTTCCTCAACAGCAATAACACTTGCTCCCAGAAGCTCCATTCTGTAAACGTTAAGAGACTGACGTACGGCGTCCTCCGCTCCCATATAGACCTGACATTCCAGACCGAAAAGGGCGCAGGCTGTGGCTGTGGCTACTCCGTGCTGACCTGCTCCGGTCTCTGCGATTATACGTGTCTTTCCCATGCGCTTTGCAAGAAGTATCTGTCCCAGGACGTTGTTGATCTTATGAGCTCCTGTATGATTTAAGTCCTCACGCTTGATGTAGACCTTTGCTCCGCCAAGATCCTTTGTCATTTTTTCTGCATAGTAAAGCATGGAGGGTCTTCCTGCATAGTCTCTGTACAAAGCTTTAAGGTCGTTTATAAATTCAGGGTCATCCTTGTACTTTTCATAAGCGGCGTCAAGTTCGTTTACCGCGTTCATAACGGTTTCGGGGACGTACTGTCCTCCGAAAATTCCGAATCTTCCTTTTGAAGTATCAGACATATTAATCAACCTTTCGTACTTTAGTCATTATTGCTTTTATTTTGTCCGGATCCTTAACGCCGTCTGTTTCTGTTCCGCTTGATACGTCTATCCCGCAGCCGAGAGGGAGGA
>JAFLUJ010000002.1 GCA_022511485.1 Oscillospiraceae bacterium
GCGACCACACCGATATGTATGCGCAGGCTTACTTCGCTTATGACTCCAAGAAGTCCGGCGGCGTAACAGTATCCCACCTGCGTTTCGGCAAGACACCTATCAAGTCCACATACCTTGTTAATATGGCTGACTTCGTTGCTTGCCACAACCAGTCCTATATTGACAAATATAATATGGTACAGGACATCAAGCCCGGCGGAACATTCCTCCTTAACTGCCAGTGGAGCAAGGACGAGGTTGAAAACCGTCTCCCCGGTCAGGTAAAGAGATACCTTGCAGAGAACAACATCAAGTTCTACATTATCAATGGTGTTGATATCGCAAGAGAGATCGGTCTGGGCAACAGAACATCCACAGTTCTCCAGTCTGCATTCTTCAAGCTGGCTAAGATCATTCCCGAGGCTGACGCTATCAAGTATATGAAGGAAAAGGCTCTTGCTTCCTTCGGCAAGAAGGGCGACGATATTGTTCAGATGAACTACAAGGCTATCGACGCCGGCGCTCAGAATCTCGTTGAGATCGAAGTTCCCGAGGCATGGAAGAAGTGCAAGGATTCCAAGATGGGCGCAGAAAAGGCTACAGGCGACAGAAAGGATCTCGTTAAATTCGTAAATGACATCCTTATCCCTGTAAATGGTCAGATGGGTGATAGCCTCCCTGTTTCCACATTCAAGAATATGCCTGACGGTACTTTCCCGCAGGGCTCTGCTGCTTATGAGAAGCGCGGTATCGCAGTTGACGTTCCTGAGTGGAATCCGGACAACTGTATCCAGTGTAACTTCTGTTCTTATGTATGTCCTCACGCTGTAATCCGTCCTGTTGCTATGACTAACGACGAGCTTACAAAGGCTCCCGCCGGTACAAAGGGACTTGCAATTGCAGGTATCGACAAGATGAACTTTGTTATGACTGTTTCCGCTCTGGACTGCACAGGCTGCGGCTCATGCGTAAACGTATGTCCCGGCAAGAAGGGTGCAAAGGCTCTTGCAATGAAGCCTCTGGATTCACAGCTTGAAAAACAGAACCTCTTTGCTTACGGACTTGGTCTTCCTGAGAAGGCTGAGGTTGCAGAGAAGTTCAAGGAGACCACAGTTAAGGGTTCACAGTTCAAGCAGCCTCTGCTTGAATTCTCCGGAGCTTGCGCAGGCTGCGGCGAAACTCCTTATGCTAAGCTGGTAACACAGCTCTTCGGTGACAGAATGTTCATTGCCAACGCAACAGGATGTTCTTCCATCTGGGGCGGTTCTGCACCTTCAACTCCTTATACAGTAAACAAAGAGGGCAAGGGTCCTGCATGGGCTAACTCCCTGTTTGAGGATAACGCAGAGTACGGCTACGGTATGTTCCTTGCTCAGAATACTCTCCGTCAGAGAGCAGTATCCAAGCTTCTCGAGCTCCAGAAGGGCGCAAAGGGCGGCTTCAAGACTGCTATTGAGAATTACCTCTCAACTCTCAACGACGGCAACGCTAACAAGGCAGCTACTAAGGAGCTTATCAAGGCTCTCGAGGATAACAAGTCAGCTGAGGCTACAGAGATCCTTAACCTTAAGGATTACCTGGGTAAGAAATCCCTGTGGGTATTCGGCGGCGACGGATGGGCTTACGACATCGGATTCTCCGGTCTCGACCATGTAATAGCTTCCGGCGAGGATGTAAACATCTTCGTATTCGATACAGAGGTTTACTCAAACACAGGCGGACAGTCCTCCAAGGCTACACCTACAGGCGCTGTTGCACAGTTCGCAGCTGCCGGTAAGGAGACCAAGAAGAAGGATCTTGCAGGTATTGCAATGAGCTACGGTTACGTATATGTTGCACACATTGCTATGGGTGCTGATATGAACCAGTGTATCAAGGCAATTTCCGAGGCTGAGGCTTATAACGGACCTTCACTTATCATTGCATATGCTCCTTGTATCAATCACGGTATCAAGGCTGGTATGGCTAAGGCAATGGAAGAGGAGAAGAAGGCTGTTGAGGCAGGTTACTGGCATCTGTTCAGATACAATCCTGCACTTAAGGCAGAGGGCAAGAATCCGTTCTCTCTGGACAGCAAAGCTCCCGCTGTTGATGATAAGTACAAAGAGTTCCTTATGGGTGAGGTTCGTTACAACTCACTTGCACGTGCTAATCCTGACAGAGCTAACGCTCTCTTTGACAAGGCACTTGCTAACGCTAAGGATCGTTACGATTACCTTACAAGACTTACAAAGCTGTACGGTACTGACTGAGCAGGGCGAGGAAGCCCCCGCGGGCAGATCGTTGCGTACTGCATCGGTAATAAGTAACAGAAGGACACGGTAACATACTGTTGTTGCAATGTTACAAAAATTCGCGAATAACAAAAATCGCCGTCCGAAGCGCTTCGGGCGGCAGTTTTGTTTTTATTGACATATGCGGAAAAATGTGCTAAAATGCAAATATGGGTACGTCAATAAAATTGTAACTGGATTAAACAGCACTATAAACCGGAATTTGTGGGGGGATGTTTTATGACAGGTATTATTCTATATCAATCAAAATATGGTGCAACCAAAAAATATGCAAATTGGCTATCAGCAGAAACAGGATTTTCATGTGTTGAAACCAAGAAAGCAAATGTTAGTGAAGTTGCAAACTATGATGTCATTATATTAGGAGGGGGCATATATGCATCTGGAATAGCGGGACTATCTTTCTTAAAAAAGAACATAGATGCCTTAAATGAAAAGAAAATCGTTGTGTTCTGCTGTGGTGCATCACCATATGAAAAAGAAGCATTTAAAGAAATCGTACAGCACAACATGAAAGACAAGTTAGCAAAAATTCCTTGTTATTATTGTCGTGGTGCATGGGATATGAATTCTATGTCTTTTACTGACAAGACATTATGTAGTATGCTTAGAAAAGCAGTTGCAAAAAAGAATCCAGATGAATACGAGGTTTGGGAAAAGGCTTTAATGGCTGCTGGTGATGAATCATGTGATTGGACAGACAAATCATATTTGAACCCCATTTTAGAAATCATTCAATAATAAATTCCTGTTTGGTCGAACAATAAAAAGGGACATGATCTCCTCATCGAAGTGTCATGTCCTTCTCTGTTTTACAAACGTTCTCCTTTTAGCAGACAGTTTCATCTTACCACAAATGAGCCGTCAGCCGTTGTGTATTAAGTGGCAGAAAACACCCTTTACACATTAACATTCATATGCAACTTCGTTCAGATCTTGCAGAATAGCAATAACAAAAAGAAATAACCGCCCCACGTTCCAAAGGTGACGGTTATTTTACAACTTGATCTTGAGGGCGACCATCTAACGGACGTACCCTTTAATATTATTATACACACTCCTGACAAATATGTCAAGAGTTTTTTACTGGCAGCATATCTTTTTATTTATCCATTGCAAATTGTCATAAATCGTGATATAATTAAGACAGTGTCAAACGCCCTGACTGAAAGGATAGTGTAGAAATTGCTCAAATTGAAGTTAGCGCTTATTTATCTGGGATATATCGCAGCGATAGCGATATTGTTCAGTAAAAATCTGATAAACATCATGTCATACTCAGGGGGAAAAGCAGCGGGTATTATTATATTTGTACTGCTCACAGCTCTGATATTGTATCTGACCTTCGATTTTGTCAGAAAGGAAAATATGAACGCTCTTAAAGCGATCGCAGATAAGAGCGTCAGGGAAGCAACTATTGAAGATCAGCTTCAGGGCTATCGTGAATATGCCAGATCCTTTAAAAATAAGGGAGACTACCGCATAGCTGATGAGATACAGAAGCTTGGAGAGCTTGCAGAATCCATGCTCAAAAAGCTGGAAAACATTGACGGACTGCTCCTGAACACGTTTTCCCGGACAGACCTGACCTATATCACATACAAGGAAAGAATAACGGACGTAATGAAGGTCTATCTCAGGAACTGTCAAAGCGTCAGAACAAGAGCGGATACCTTTGATAACAAGTGGGAAAAGGAAAACAACACCGCACTTACATTTGAAAGTGAGATGCAGACCTATTTGGGACAGAACGAATCCATATTATCACAGGTAGATAACCTTATGCTGGAGCTTATCCGTCTCGGGGACATCGGTGACGAAAGTGCTAAAGAACAAATGCTTAAGCTTATCGAGGAAACTAAAGATTATGCAAGTATTCGGGGAGGAACAAAGTAATGAATAATAAGCTTTCAATTATTATTGCCGCAACAGTAGTAGTTATCATAGGAATAATTGTTGCTGTGGTGGTATCAGGCGGCGGTGAGACTGATCCCGGACCTGAACCTGACCGCAGCTCCGGTTTTAACTCTATATCCGACGGTGCCGCATCTCTTACCGAAACAGACGCCGCGTCAATGCTTGAAAATGCTGTGGGAAAAGTAAAAATAACATCCAAGGCGCCGTCAAAAGCTGCCATTTCCTTTGATGAGATCGACGCCGCTGTGGAGCTTCCCCCTATTGACAACGCATATCCTGTTGTGGTAGAGCCAAGCCGTAAGGACATCGTAATAGAGGTCTGGACCTCTCCCGAAAAGGGCGGAACAGGCGTTGAAAGCTGGATGAGAGATATGGCGGAGGAGTTCAATAATGCAGATCAGTCAGTAAACGGAAGATCTGTAGGCGTGAGACTTCGTTCTATTTCCTCAGGTACACAGCTTGATTACATAATCCCATCCGTTGCTGTCCCTGACGCTATTTCTCCCTCTGCTTCCCTGTGGGCTGATATGTTACAGTCCGAGGGTATCAGGACAGAGTGTATCAATCCCCGTATCGTAGGAAATGTAGCGGGAGTCCTTATCAGCAATTCAACAATGGACACTCTTGCAGAAACCTATGGAAAAGCGGATATAAAGGCGATCGTGTCCGCAACAGAAGCAGGAACAATAACAGCAGGATATACAAATCCCTTTGCAAGTACAAGCGGACTTAATTTCCTTGCAGCTACCCTGTATAATTATGACAGTACAAATCCTCTCAGCGAGACTGCTGTCAATGGATTCAACGCATTCCAGTACAATGTTCCGTTTGTTGCCTTCAATACGATGCAGATGAGAGACGCCGCGGAGAGAAACACATTCACAAGCATGATACTGGAATATCAGACATATTATAATACTCCCGACCTGAAAAACAACTACGAGTTTATCCCTTACGGGGTACGTCACGACAATCCGCTCTACACTATAGGAAATCTTAATGAGGAGCGTAAGGATGCAGTTAAGCTGTTCAATGATTACTGTATGACAGACAAGGCTCAGCAGGCAGCTGCAAGTTATGGCTTTAACCAGCTTGATGATTATGTTTCCGATATGCCGGCAACAGACGGCAAGACCTGGATCCAGATACAGAAGCTCTGGAAGAAGCAGAAGAACGCTGCAAAGCCCATTGCAGCCGTATTTGTACTTGATACCTCCGGTTCAATGGCAGGAGAGCCTTTGAAGCTTCTTAAGAATTCTCTTACAAACTCCCTCAGATACATTAATTCCGACAATTATATCGGTGTAATAAGCTACGGCACTGATGTAAATGTGGATCTGTCCATCGCACAGTTTGACATCAATCATCAGTCATATTTTCAGGGTGCAGTTGACGGACTTATGGCAAACGGCACAACAGCTACATATTCCGCAGTTGCAAAGGCAGTTCAGATGCTTAACGAGTTTATGGAAACAAATGCTGATGTGCAGCCTATGATATTCCTTTTAAGTGACGGACAGTCCAATGGAAAAGCTTCCTATGATTCCATATCTCCTGCGTTGAAGTATTATCAGATACCTGTATATACGATAGGATATAATGAAAGCATTCCAGAACTGGAAACCATCGCAGAGCTGAATGAAGCAGCGTGCATCAACGCCACAACCGATGATGTAATATACAAGCTGAAAAATCTCTTTAATGCAAATCTGTAAGCATAAGGAAAGTAGTGATGTTTTAAAATCAAAGATTTTAAAACTGCGAGTTTTGTTTTCATCGCTGCCGCTCTGAATTTTGCTTCGCAAAACCACAAAACGTCGGAGAAAGGAGGACACATTTTCCCTAAAGGGAAAATGGTCATAATAGTGTTTATAGATGAATTAACCGAACTGAACGCAGATCTTCAGAAAACCGTGGATGCTTGCAGCAAAAAGGATAATATAACTATGGTCTTGACAGAGGATATAGAAATGTTCAGACAGCTTGTAAATGAATTAGACCCCTCCAAGATCAACTTTGCAAAATCGGGATATTTCAACAGCAAAAAAATAGAAGCATACTGGAGCAAATTTGCCGAGCTGTCCCCAAGCCTGCAAACGTCGGTATCAAGGATAAAAACTCATAATACCGTGGTGTCAAATACACTCACGGTATTAAGGAGACAGCTGAAACAGGCGTCAGAAACGGTACAGAGGATAAAGTCCGAATATACGAACGGTCAGGTCGATGAATCCCTTATGGCACAGTTCATTGTAACAGACACATATATTTCTGTTATGGAGAATCTTATAACCGAGTATACAGTATGGCAGGACAGAATAAACAGGATCACGACCACAAGCTCTGCCGCTCTGGATCAGGCAATATCATTTGCCAGACTGGATCAACGAATGGGAAATTATGATACAGTGAAGTACAAATCCGACTATGAAGCCATGAAGTCAGCGTGTATTATAGGATAAGATAATATTAACAAAAAATAACAAAAATCGCCGTCCGGATATTTCTCCGGGCGGCGATTTTCATATTTGTCAAAATAGTTTTTAAAATTTAAATGTTGGTTCGTGTAATTCATTATAGAATCTTACAAAATTCTCAGTTCTTTCTATTAATGAATTTAATGCTTCTCTTGTTATATGGGCATCTTCTTTTATTTCTTCAAGATCATTATCAATATCATTAAGATGCTCCTCTATTTTATCAAAACGCTCATCCATTTTATCAAGGCGCTCATCCACCTTATCAAGGCGTTTATTAGTTTGTTTCTGTTCTTCAAAAAGTTGCTTCTGTCCTTCAAAAAGCTGCTTCTGTCCTTCAAAAAGTTGCTTTTGACCTTCAACAAGCTGCAATAACATTTCTTCTGTTGTCATATCTATCACTCCTGTCTTGTACAAAAATATAACTATCAGTCTTCTTCAATTTTAATTATATATCATTCTTTTCACATTGTCAAGTTTTTTTCGTATGACCCCATAAATCAATCTATTGAGACATTTAATCATAAAACTTCCCGTCTTTGTCCGATATTCAGTGCGAGTATAATTAATTCCCCGTCATTGATACGGCATATCAGCCTGTAATCACCGATCCGGTAATGCCATTCCCCTATGTGATCTTTGACCAGAGCCTTGCCGTTAGTCCATGGATCTTCACAATTAACAAGATTCCTTTCGATCCATACCTTTATCATCTTCATAGTATATCTGTCAAGCGCTTTGAACTCTCTGTCAAATCGTGAAGCAGTTTTTACTTTGTATATCATAGGTCAAGCTCCCGCCATAATTCTTCAATAGGACGGCTTTTCATTCCCTCCTGAAAATATTCCTTGTATGATTCTTCAAAAATACTGATGTCATATTCATCCTCTATCTTTTCAAACAAAGCTTGCTTAAATGCCTCCCCAAGAGACATGGAGTGAATACGGGCATAGCTTTCAGCCAACTTTTTTTCATGCTCGGTCAGTCTGATCGAAAATGCCATAATATCATCCTCCTTTGTAGTACACTGTACTATATTTTTCTTTCATCAACAATATATACGAACCAACATATAGTACATTGTACTATCTTTTTTTTTTTGTAAAGATTATATGCAAATTCTTTTGTAGTACATTGTACTATTATTTTTTTCTATGCTATATCTCTACATGAGCATGACGTGTAACGTGACAGCCGATGTTGACCGCTACCGGAAGTCCTGCAATATGTGTGGGAGCCTCCTCTATCCCCACACTGAGCGCAGTGGTAGTCCCTCCGAAGCCCTGAGGACCTATACCAAGCTTGTTTATTCTTTCGAGTATCCTTTCTTCCATGTCCTTATAAAGCTCCTTGGGATTTTTCACAGCCACATCACGACAGAGAGCCTTTTTCGCAAGATAAGCACAGTATTCAAAGTCTCCTCCTATGCCTACTCCGATGACCATGGGAGGACAGGGATTGCTTCCTGCCTTAGAAGCAGTTTCCACAACAAAATCTTCAATATCCGTAATGGACGCCGAAGGAGTGAACATTTTCATTGCGGACATATTTTCACTTCCGAAGCCCTTGGGACATACAGAAATGGATACCTTATCTCCCTCAACTATTCTGGTATGAACAACAGCAGGAGTGTTGTCTCCTGTGTTGACACGCTCCAATGGATCGGATACTATAGAACAGCGGAGATACCCTTCTGTGTAACCTCTGGATACTCCCTTATTTATCGCTTCGGAAAGAGAGCCTCCCACAAAGTGGACATCCTGACCCACATCGAGAAAAATCACCGCCATTCCGGTATCCTGACAGATAGCAAGCTCTTCACTTTCCGCCGCTTCAATGTTGCGGACAAGATCGGAAAGGACCTCCTTTCCTGTAGGAGATTTTTCCGTTTTCAATGCACAGCCTATACATTCAGCAAGGGATTCAGGCAAAAACCGGTTTGCTTTTATACAAAGGTCACGGACGGTATTTTCAATTTCGATAACATCTATTTCACACATAAAAAACTCCTCTGTAAATTAAAACTTCTCCATACAGCCGCTGTTTCATTATATCAAAGATTTTTAATGACATCAAGGTCAGAATGAACAGCAAGCCGTCCTGATGTTTTTGCAAAGCAAAAACTCGGAAAAGCCGCTTGCGGCTTTTTTTGACGTGCATTAAAAATCTTTGATCTGTTTCAATCAGCGGTTGTAGGGAGAAGTATGACTTCATCAGATATATAAGTGAGCCACTAAAAATCCTCGCCAGAACGGTCGTCGGAATCAGGATCTGCTCCGTCCAAAGCGCTGAGATCATCTAAATCACGGTCAAGATCATCTGCGCAGTCGCAATCGTTGAAATATGTCTCATCGTCATCATCAAAATCGTAATCGTACTGCTCGATCTCCTCACGTTTTTTCATAGCATAAGCGGCAGCAGCAGCACCGGCAGCAGCAGATGTTATTGCCAGCATGATCGCACCAAAAGCTTTCATGAAAATCAACTCCTTTGTTTTTGACAGAATATCTATGGTATTAGTATATCACATATTTTACAAAATTACAATAGTTTTTTTTGAAAAATTGTTATATTTTATAATGACTTGCCATTACACTCTTCCTGTTGACAAACAGTGGTATGATCGTTATGCAAACTGCGGTCTGAATTGCTATTCATAAAAATTTCACTTGTGAATTAACCGTAAAATAATGGCATTAATGCTTGCATTTGAATGAAATTTATGCTATAATATAATAGTATATTATGCTGGATGAGAGGTGCGAAATGAAATCCTTTGATGACGTTTTTGAAATGGTGCGGGAATACTGCATGGAAAAAATAGAAAAAGGGGAATTGACAAATGTTGCTTACAATCTTTGGATAAATTCTCTTAAACCAGTCAGTCTTGATGAGAATATAGCACATTTTTCCGTTCAGTCTGAATTTCAGGCTAACATCATAAAAAATAACTATACAAAGATAATTAAAGAGGCTCTTTATGAAGTCCTTGGCTTTGATGTGGAAATAGATATATCCGTTTCCGAAGCTTCAGAAACGGAAACAGATGAAGACGACGATCCGAGCAAAAAGAAGCCGGAGCTTGAAAGATTATTTTCAAGCGCTGAATACAGCTATACATTCGATACATTTATCGTGGGACGTTCAAATGAGTTTGCATATGCAGCCTGCACAGCTGTTGCAAAGGATCCGGGAAGCGCATACAATCCCCTTTTTATACACGGACCTTCCGGTCTGGGAAAAACGCACCTTGTAACTGCTATCAGCAATGAAATAAAACGTCTCGATCCCGACAACAACATCATTTACGTCACCGGCGAAGCCTTTACAAACGAGCTTATCGACGCCATCAAGCAGAAAAAGGACACCGGTCCTTTCCATCAGAAATATCGAAGCGCAGACGTCCTTATTATTGACGACGTCCAATTCATAGCGGGAAAGGAATCCACTCAGGAGGAATTCTTCCACACATTTAACGAGCTTCACAAGATAGGAAAACAAATAGTGCTAACCTCAGACCGTCCTCCCAAGGATATAAAAACCCTGGAGGACAGGATCAGGAACCGGTTCGAGTGGGGTCTTATAGCGGATATATCCACTCCGGATTTTGAAACAAGGGTAGCGATCATCCGACGGAAGGCAGAGCTTCTTGATCTTACTCTTACAGATGAAATATCCGAGCTTATAGCCAACAAGCTGAAAAGGGACATCAGACAGCTTGAAGGCTGCGTGAAAAAGCTTAAAGCAGGACAGCATCTTATGGGAACTCCCCCTACTCTGGCACAGGCTCAGAACGCTATCAGGGAGATAATTTCCGAGGAGCAGCTTCCTCCCATAACAATAGAAAGGATACTTTCAGAGGTTGCGGGAGTTTACGGAGTAACTGTCGAGGACATATACTCAAAAAAGAGAAGCGCGCAAATATCCATAGCAAGAAAGGTAAGCTCCTATGTTATAAAAGATGTTATGGATATGTCCTTCCAGTCAATAGGAATGGAGCTGGGTGCAAGAGATCACAGCACAATAATGTACTACTATGAGGATGTCACCAAGCTGATAGCAAAGGATCAGCACACAAGGGAAATGATCGAGGATATAATCAAGAACATAAAGACGGTGTAAAATATAACTTCCGATACTTTTTTAACAGAAATATGCCTGATTTTTCTTCCCCACCGCCCCTTGACAGGAGCTTAATAAAGTAAATCTCTTAATTTTACCAACTTTAGGGTAGAACAAGCCCGCGGGGGCTTCCCCGCCCGCATCGTAAAGGTGAAATTACAATCTGTTTAAAAATAAGTTTTCCACAGTGTGTGGAAAACGTTGTGGAAAAATAAAAATCCTATGTTTTCTGCTTAAAAATATCTTATTACTTCTTGTATTATAAAAGTTTTCCACATTTTTAAGAGAATACCATTTTTTAGTTGTTGGTTTTCCACATTTTTTTCCTTTCCACATTGGTGACTTTGAACATATTCCACGGTGAAAATGATCTTTCCTCTTTTCAACGATCATGGAGGAAAAAAGTGTGAAACGGCTGTCCCTTTTGCTGAAAGGTCCTGACAGGCTTTTCAACAGTTTGAACATACTCTACTGCTGCTGCTATTTATTATTTATCATTGATATTGATATAATTGCAGCGAACCGAAACACGAAGATCAAATTTAACAAATTGCTTCTCAGAAAACAGGATATAAGAGATAGGGAGTATTGATATTTATCTTGCCTCCTGCTTCTTAAACATCTTGCTTCTGGCAGCTGAAAGGATCATGCTATATGAAATTCTCATGCAGACAAGCGGAGCTTAACGAAGCTCTTGCAAATGTATCAAGAGCAGTACCTCAGAAATCCCCTATTTCTGCTTTGGAAGGCATAAAAATTTTTCTGAACAAGAATGTTCTGGAGCTTACCGGCTACGATCTGGAGCTTGGTATACAGACAAGGATAGAAGTGGTCTCCGAGGATGTGGGAGAGTGTATCCTGAACAGCAAGCTTTTCTGTGATATTGTCAGAAAGATGCCCTACGAAAAACTTGAAATAGAGATCGACGAGAAGCTCACTACTCTTATAAAAGGCGAAAAGGCAGAGTATAAGATTCTTGCGCTGCCGGCTGACGAGTATCCCTCTATCCCGGACGTTGACACCGGAGACAGCTTTTCCGTTTCCCAGCCCATGCTGAAAAACATGATAAATCAGACCATCTTTGCCGTTGCCGTTGTGGATAACAAGCCTATCCTTATGGGAGAGCTTTTCGACATTATGGATCATAATTTCAACCTCGTAGCAATAGACGGCTTCCGTCTTGCAGTCCGTTCGGAAAGCATCGAATCGGACGATCATTATAATTTTGTAGTAAAGGCGAAGGCTCTTTCCGAGGTATCAAAGCTTCTTAAGGATGAGGAAAAGGAAAATGTAACTATGCACGTCTCAAAGAAGCACATTATTTTTGAGATCGGCAAATACATGGTTTTGTCAAGACTTTTGGAGGGAGATTTCCACAATTACAAGGGATCTATACCTCCAAGTCACGATACGGAGATCATCATCAATACCCGTGATCTTATAAACAGCCTTGAAAGATGTATGCTTCTTATCAACGAAAAGGCAAAAGCTCCCGTTAAGTGTCTTTTCAAGGACGGAATAGTAAAGATCTCCTGCTCCACTTCCTTGGGAAAGCTCAATGACGAGTTTACTGCCGATATATCAGGACCTTCCGTTGAGATAGGCTTTAACTGCCGGTATCTTCTTGACGCCCTTAAGGCTTCCGAATCTGACAAGGTAAAGCTGCAGCTCAAGGGTGGTCTGTCTCCTATGAAGATAGTTCCCATGACCGGAAATGCGTATATTTTCCTTGTTCTCCCAATGAGATTAAAGTCTGAATAAGCAAGGCGGCGAGGAAGCTTCCGCGGGCAGTCCGTTGCGTAATTTTTTCAATAAATTAAAATACGACACGGAAATAAACTAAATAGGAGTATGATTATAACTTAAAATATGGATAATACTGTTAATATAACTACCGAATATATCAAGCTTGACCAGCTTCTGAAATTTGCAGGAGCGGTGGCTATCGGTTCGGAAGCAAAGGAGCTTATTTCCCGGGGAAAGGTCTCAGTAAACGGAGAGGTATGCACAATGAGGGGAAAAAAGATCCGTCCCGGAGATGTGGTCTCCGTAGACGGTCAGGAAATTAAAGTAGAATAAAATGATAATTAACGATCTGAAAGTTCACGGCTATAAAAACCTTGATGGCGTGGAAATAAGCCTTGATCCGAAAATGAATATAATTTGCGGAGAAAATGCCCAGGGGAAAACAAATCTTATCGAAGCTGTCTGGCTTTGCTCCGGGTGCAGATCATTCAGAGGCACAAGAGATAAGGATTTCATAGGCTTTGATAAGGATTCGGCTTCCGTGGAATTAAAATTTACCGATTCGGTAAGAACTCAGGAAATATCCTTTTCGGTAAAAAAAGGAGCTCTTAAGGATAAGCTGGTCACTCTTAACGGAGTGAAGCTTCCCCTGCTTTCAAAGCTGTTCGGAAGCTTCCGCTGTGTGGTATTTACTCCGGAGGATCTGAACCTGACAAAAGGGTCTCCCGATAACCGGAGAAGCTTCACCGATCTTTCAATAGCCCAGATAAAGCCGTCATATATAAGCGCCCTTAATAAATATAATACAGTTTTGTCCCACCGGAATGCCCTGCTTAAAAGCATAAATTTCGGAGGCAGCATAAATGCCGACCAGATGGACATATGGAATGAGCAGCTTGCTCAGTCGGGAGCGTATATTTCCGTGCTGAGAAATACTTTCTGCGCTGTTCTGAATGATAAAGTAAGAAAGCTTTATGATACTATAACCGGCGGCAGAGAGGATCTCGAATTAAAATATCAGTCCACAGTCTATGACGACCTTACAGACGAGACAGACCACAAGGGCAGACTTGCGGAGGAATATAAACGCAGACTTGAAGAAGCGGTTGATTCCGACATAAAAGCAGGATTCACAACAGTGGGAGTTCATCGGGACGACCTTGGAGCATTTATAAACGGTCTCCCTATAAGGGAGTTCGGCTCTCAGGGACAAGCCCGTTCAGCAGCTCTGTCAATGAAGCTTGCCCACGCTCAGATAATAAAGGCAGAGTACGGAGAATATCCGGTGATATTGCTGGATGATGTTTTATCCGAGCTTGACCCTATGAGGCAAAAATTTATTTTAAATAATATAAACGATATGCAGGTGGTAATAACCTGCTGCGACAGCAGAACAGTTACTGACATGAGAGAAGGCAGAGTGTTCACCCTTAAAAAAGGAAGGATAAAGAAATAATGTATCTGCATCTTGGAGAAGAAACAGTGGTCAGAAAGAAAGACATAATCGGGATCTTTGATATAGAAAACACATCCATAAGCAAGCATACAAAGGATTTCCTTGCAAGGTCGGAGAAAGGCGGCAGGGTCGTAACGGTAAGCTATGAGATGCCCAAGTCCTTTGTTGTGTGCAAGGAAAACGGCGGAGAGGAAAAGGTATATATCTCCCAGATCTCAGCGTCCACTCTGAAAAAGCGGGCGGCAGAATGAATAAAAAAAGATAATAGCCTACAACCGCAATCTTATTATATCAAAAATTTAGCCGCTGTCAAGGTTGAAATGAACAGCGAGCTGACCTTGACAACGGCTAAATTTTTGATTTGCTGTAACGAGCGGTTGTAAGGCAAAGTATGATACAATATTTTATTTAGGAGGATTACGATGTCTGATATTCCGAATAATGAGAAAGTAAACGAAGTATACGACGAAAGTCAGATACAGGTCCTGGAGGGACTTGACCCGGTAAGAAAGCGTCCCGGAATGTATATAGGCTCAACAGGTGAAAAGGGTCTCCACCATCTGGTATATGAAATTGTGGATAACGCCATCGACGAAGCTCTTGCAGGCTATTGTACGGAAATAAAGGTCAATATCTTAAGGGACGACATTATTGAGGTCTCGGATAACGGACGAGGCGTCCCCGTTGGTATCCATCCTACCGAGGGAATTTCCGCAGCGACTGTAGTTTATACCGTCCTCCATGCGGGAGGAAAATTCGGCGGCGGCGGATATAAAGTAGCCGGAGGTCTCCACGGCGTTGGTGCTTCCGTTGTAAATGCCCTTTCCGAATGGCTGGAGCTTACCGTCTATGACGGAAAGAACATCCACTATCAGCGTTTCTACGACGGAGGAAAATACGACGAGGATCTTAAGGTCATCGGCGATACAGACAAGACTGGTACTACTGTACGGTTCAAAGCCGATCCCACCATTTTCACAGAGACCACTGTCTATAATTATGAGACCCTCCTTAAAAGACTTCGTGAGCAGGCTTTCCTTAACGCAGGAGTAAAGATAATCTTCTCCGATCTTCGGGACGAGAACAATATCCAGTCCGAGGAGCTTTGCTATAACGGAGGTATCCGTCAGTTTGTTGAGCATATCCATAAGGTAAAGGGTCTGGAGGCTCTTTCCCAGGAGGTCATCTACCTCAGCGGACAGAAGGGAGATTCCTCCGCAGAGATCTCCCTCCAGTGGAATGATTCCTACAACGAGGATATACGCTCTTTTGCAAACAACGTCCATACAATAGACGGCGGTACGCATGAGACAAGCTTCCGGAACTCTCTCACAAAGGTCATCAACGAGTACGGAAAGAAATTCAATCTTCTTAAGGATAACGACGATAAGCTTTTGGGTGAGGACGTCCGGGAAGGACTTACTGCTATCGTTTCCGTAAAGCTCACCAACTGTGAATTTGAAAGCCAGACTAAGGTAAAACTGGGAAATCCGGAGGCAAAGGCTCTGGTAGACGAGATCGTTACCGATAAGCTTATGTGCTGGCTGGAGGAGAATCCCTCCGAAGCAAGGACTATTTTCGATAAATCCCAGGCAGCTCAGAAGGCAAGAGAAGCGGCTAAGAAAGCCCGTGAGACCGCAAGACGCAAGTCTGCAATGGAATCGGCTTCACTGCCGGGAAAGCTTTCGGACTGCTCCGAAAAGGATGTGGAGCTTACCGAAATTTACATCGTGGAGGGAGACTCTGCGGGAGGCTCTGCAAAACAGGGCAGAGACAGACGGTATCAGGCTATACTTCCTCTCTGGGGAAAAATGCTTAATGTTGAAAAGGCACGTATAGACAAGGTGTACGGCAACGATAAACTTATGCCGGTAGTTACCGCTCTGGGAACTTCCATAGGCGAGGACTTTGACATCACAAAGCTCCGTTACGGCAAGGTAATAATCATGGCGGATGCGGACGTGGACGGAAGCCATATCAGAACACTGCTGCTGACCTTCTTTTTCAGATATATGCGTCCGCTGATAACAAACGGAAATGTCTATATCGCACAGCCTCCCCTGTTCAAGGTCACAAAGGGAAAGCAGACGAGATATGCTTTCTCCGAGCCTGAAAGGGACAAGCATATCAGCGAGCTTAAAGGGGATAACGAAAACGCCAAGATAGACGTACAGCGTTATAAGGGTCTTGGAGAAATGAATCCGGAGCAGCTCTGGGAAACTACAATGGATCCCGCTACAAGAACAATGCTCAGGGTCACAATGGAGGACGCTGTAAGGGCTGACGAAATTTTTACAATCCTTATGGGTGATAAGGTAATGCCCAGACGTGAGTTTATTGAAAAGAACGCCAAGTATGTGGAGTCTCTTGATGTTTAAAATAATGCATAATGTGTAATGCATAATGAGTACATTAATTATGAATTAAAAATTACGCATTATACGGGGAGGGTAGGCTTATGGGAGAAAAATTCATATCGGCAAAGCTTGATATCGTATTTAAGAAGCTTTTCGCCGAGAATACTGACATACTAAAGGAATTTTTATCTGATATACTGGATATTCCCATAGAAAAAATAAAAGGTATCACGGTTTTGAATCCTGATATTCTCCCGGAAAGCGTGGGAGAAAAAAGTTACCGTCTTGATCTGCTGCTTGATGTGGACGGACAGTTCATCAACATTGAAATACAGGTGAGGTCGGAAAAATATTTTGGTGACAGGATACTTCTTTATTGGTCAAAGATGTACTCCAATCAGCTTGACAAAGGGGAAACATACAAAAAACTAAGACCCTGCATGGTAATAACAATAGTGGACTTCAATCTTTTCGATCATGAGGACTATCATTCCGAATTTGGCGTCTGGGACGCCCTACACAACAACAAGCTTTCAGACAAAATGTCTATACACTTCTTTGAGCTTAACAAGATCACCGGAGATATTGAAAAAAGCAAACGTAAGGAACTATGGCTCCGGTTCATAAAAGCAGATAGCAAGGAGGAGTTTGATATGTTGGAAAGAACAAATGTGACAGGTATCCAGAAGGGCATACAGGCAGTATATAAAATGAGCGCAGACGAACGCACAAGAGAGCTTATCCGCATGAGGGAAAAGGCTCTCCATGATGAAGCTTCTCTTATTGAAGAGGCAAGAGAAGAAGGCATGGAAAAGGGCGAAGCAAAAAAAGCAGCAGAAATAGCTGAAAAAATGAGAGCAGACGGAGTTCCGGAAGAAATAATTAAGAAATATCTTAGTTGAGGCAGTTTCAAATGAACAGTATGTACAAAATGTCCCCTTTTCTTTAGGCATAAGGATTTGTTTGAAAGGAGGTATCCTATGGGAATATTAAGTGAAATGTTTGACGAAGAAGAAAACCGGTATTCTGCTGCTCCTGTGGGAGAGCTTCTTGCACAGGGCGACTATGAAAGCAGCCGGGAGAAAATGCTGTCCGGATATAAGGAGTTCAGAAAAAAATATGCGGTGAGATCCCTTATAGGACGGCTTCTGGTCGTACTGCTCGCCACAGCATCGGCAATATTTATGGTAGTCACAAGCAGCAGCGATCAGAGAGATGTACCTATTTTCTGCCTTATACTCTGTCTTTTTATAGGAGGATGGTTTATAAGCCAGTCAGTTTCAAACAAGAAAAAATATATGGCAGGTGTGGATTCTCTGACAGGTATCCCGTATCATGCTGAGATATACACCGATAAAGTAAAAATAGTGGATATGTCCCCCATCCCGGAAGTCTCTCAGGAGGAACAGTCAGAGCTCACCGAAAATAAAGAAGATGGAGTTCCGGAAAAAGCGGAAGAAAACCCCTCCACTGTCATACATCTTGATGAATATATAGTAGATATTCTTGACAGAGAGGATGTATATGTACTTGTTGTGAGAAAGGCATATGTTTTTATAATACCAAAGGATGCATTTACAGCTGAGGAAAATCAGAAGGTCAAAGAAAAATTATCCGCAATAATGGGTATAAGATACAAGAAATAGTAGTTGAATGTTCCATGTGGAACAATATAGTGTGATCTATTCACAAGGGGAGTTGTTAAGCTTGAACGACGAAAATACAAAGGTTATAAATGTAGATATAGAAAGCGAAATGAAAAAATCATTTCTTGAATACTCCATGTCGGTAATCGTTGCAAGAGCATTACCGGACGTCCGTGACGGTCTGAAACCGGTTCACAGACGTATCATATACAGCATGAACCACGAAGGAAATACCGCCGATAAGCCTTACCGCAAGTGCGCGTACACTGTCGGAGAGGTTCTGGGTAAGTATCATCCACACGGCGACGCTTCCGTTTATGACGCGCTGGTGCGTCTTGCTCAGGATTTCTCACTGAGATACCCTCTTGTTGACGGACACGGAAACTTCGGCTCTATGGACGGAGACCCTCCGGCTGCTTACCGTTATACAGAATCCAGAATGTCAAAGATTGCCGGAGAAATGCTTTCCGACATCGGCAAGGACACTATCCCCTACCAGCCTAACTACGACGACACTATCAGAGAGCCGGAGGTGCTCCCCTCCCGTTTTCCCAATCTGCTTGTAAACGGTTCTGTCGGTATCGCTGTAGGTATGGCAACAAATATCCCTCCCCATAATCTCCGGGAGGTAATAAACGCTATCCAGGCAATGATAAAGCATCCGGATATTTCCCTTGAAGGTCTTATGGAGCATATCAAGGGTCCGGATTTCCCTACCGGCGGAATAATCATGGGCAGAGCCGGCATCCGTGCTGCTTATGCAACAGGACGGGCAAAGCTGACCCTCCGTTCCCGCACGGAAATAGAGGAAATAAAGGGCAGACAGTGTATCATCGTCACCGAGATACCCTATATGGTAAACAAGGCACGTCTTGTTGAGAGCATTGCCAATATGGCAAAGGAAAAGCGTATTGACGGTATCCACTATGTAAATGACGAATCCGATAAGGAGCATAAGGTAAGAATAGTTATCGAGCTGAAAAAGGACGCCGTCCCTCAGATCGTCCTGAATAAGCTTTTCACCTATACGCAGCTTCAGGACACAGTGGGAGTCATAATGCTTGCTCTTGTAAGAGGCGAGCCAAAGGTTCTGACATTGAAGCAGTGTCTTAGCGAATACATTGATTTCCAGGCGGAGGTCATCCGCCGCAGGACGGAATACGATCTTAAAAAAGCAAGAGAACGTGCCCATATTTTAGAGGGCTTGATGATAGCAGTGGACAACATTGACGAGGTGGTAAAAATATGCCGAACCTCAAATGATGCTGCCGAGATCAAATCCAGACTTATCGAGCGTTTTGAAATAACGGAGGCTCAGGCGGAAGCTATCGCTCAGATGAGACTTGTTCAGCTTTCCGGTCTGGAGCGTCAGAAGCTTGAGGACGAGCTGAATGCCCTCCATGCTAAGATAGAGGAATATATCGGGATACTTGCCAGCTATGAAAAGATTCTTGGTATCATCTCCGACGAGCTGGAAGCAATAAAAAATAAATTCGGAGACGAGCGGAGAACGGACATTGAAGCGATCTCCGGCGAGGTGGACTTAGAAGACCTTATCCCGGAGGAGACCTGCGTCGTGACCTATACAAACGTGGGATATATCAAGCGTCAGCCTGTTTCTGTATATAAAGCGCAGAACAGAGGCGGCAAGGGAGTTTCCGGAATGAAGCAGCGGGAAGAGGACTTCGTTCAGGAAATGTTCATCAGCTCCAGCCACGACAACGTCCTGTTTATTACAAACAAGGGTATCATGTATAAGCTTCGCTGCTTTGAGATACCGGAGGGCTCAAAGCAGGCAAGGGGACTTAATATAGTAAATATCCTTCCCACCGGCGAGGGAGAAAGCGTTGCCGCCATGCTTAATACCGCTGATTTCAGCGAGGGCAAGTATGTAATAATGGTGACTAAGAACGGAAAAATAAAGCGTACCTCTCTGGACGCATACAAGAACGTCCGGAAGAACGGACTTATCGCAATAGGTCTTGACGAGGGAGACGAGATCGCATCTGTTGTTCTGACAGACGGCTCTGCTGAAATAATGATAGCAACGAAAAACGGTATGGCTATCCGTATAAGGGAAAGCTGTATCAGAGCAATGTCCCGTTCAGCCCACGGAGTAAAGGCTCTCAGCCTCCGTGAGGGAGACTGTGTTGTTTCCATGGCAATAGTAAGAGAGGGAGCGGACGTCCTTACCGTAACTGATAAGGGTCTGGGAAGACGTACCTCCATCGACAGCTACAGGGTACAGAACAGAGGCGGCTTCGGTATGCTTAACTATAAGGCGTCCGATGAAAAGGGTCATGTCTGCGGAATACGCTTCGTTACCGATGACGAGGACGTAATAATGATCTCCACCGACGGTATCATAATCCGTATAAGAGTTTCCGATGTACGTCTCATGGGACGTTACGCAACCGGCGTGCGGCTCATGAGAGTTTCCGGGGACGTGAGAGTAGTTTCCTTTACAGCAGCGGATCACGACGACAATGCAGAGACTGAAAAGGTAGAAGAGCCTGATCCCGCGGACATCGAAGCGGCAGAAGCTGAGGAATCAGGGGAAGTGATCGAGGAGAACGAACCCGATCTGACAGACGAAGAATAAAACGAAAACCGCTTCCGGTAAGGTGATAGCGATATAGAAGTAAATTATCATTTAATTTCTATACTACTATCACCCTTACCGAAAGCGGTTTATATTTTACTCTTTTATCATTCGGACTTCCTCCGCTGTCAGCTCCCGGCATTGACCCTCGGCAAGAGAGCCGTCCAGTTCAAGACCTCCGATGCGGACACGTTTAAGATATAAGACCCTGTTTTCCACAGCTTCCGCCATCCGTTTTATCTGGTGGTATTTTCCCTCCCGGAGAGTTATAAAGACTTCCCCTGGTTTTGACCCGGATTCAAGCTTTGCGGGAAGACATTTTTCTCCCCCGTCAATTGTGATCCCGGAAGCAAAAGCTTGAATGTCATTTTCAGTAATGGGAGCTTCAAGAACCACAAAATATTTCTTTTCCACGTGCTTTTTGGGAGAAAGAATATCGTGAGCAAGCTCGCCGTCGTCGGTGATAAAGACAAATCCCACAGTGTCCTTATCGAGACGTCCGGCGGGAAAAAGACCCTCCCGGCGAAGCTCCTCCGGGATAAGCTCCAGGACGGTTTCGGAAAGCCTGTCCCGGGTGGCGCAGATCACTCCGGCAGGCTTGTTCAGCATAATGTAAATGTGTTTCCTGTACAGGATAGTCTTTCCCTCGCTGACAACGGTGTCGGAGACGGGATCTATTTTCATGTCAAAGAGCCTGGCGGTCTCTCCATTGACGGTTACAAGACGCTTTTTTATAAGCTCCTTGGCATCGTTACGGGAGATATTCAGCTGATTGGACAGAAATCTGTCAAGGCGAATGTAATTTGACTTAGACATAATTTTCTCCTCGAAATATGTTGGATGACACCACACAACCGCTATTCCATTTTATCAGAAATTTCGGAGGCAGTCAAGGTTAAAATGAACGGTGATCCGACCTTGACTGCCTCCAAAATTTCTGATTTGCTGTAACAAGCGGTTGTAAGGTGAAGTGTGCTTCAAGAAGCCGGTGACAAGATGAATCGGGATACTTCGGCTAAAATTTTGAATAGACTGCTTTCCCATTTATCATAGTCATTTTTATATCAGTCATAATTTCAAGAGGATCGCCGTCAGTGAGGACAAGGTCAGCGTCAAGACCCGGAGCAATGTTCCCTGTAATGTCTCCGATACCCGCGATCTCCGCCGCCGTGGAGGTTATCCCCCGGATCGCTTCCTCGTAGGGAAGTCCCGCCTTTACACAGTATGCCGCACTGGTGCACAGATATTGTATCGGCACTTCCGGATGGTCGGTGCAGATGGCTGTCCGTACTTTGTTTTTGTACAGGATGGACGCGTTTTCCACAGTCTGACGGGAAAGCTCCGGCTTTCCCCTGTCGCAGATAACAGGACCAACCACAGCAGATGCATTTTTTTCTCCAAGGATGTCCGCAGCAAGATGTCCCTCGGTGCAGTGGATAAGTACATAGTCCAGCTTGAATTCCTCAGCTATCCTTACAGCAGTGAGAATGTCGTCCGCACGGTGACAATGAAAATGAGCCTTTATCTCCCCTTTGAGCAGGGGTATAAGAGCCTCCGATTTTATATCAAATTCGGGAAGGGAATCTCCGCTTTCCTCTGCGTCGGCTTTGTCTTTTGCGTAACGCTCCGCTTTGAACAGAGCCTCACGGATAATAGCCGCCGTCGCCATTCTTGTTATGGGAGCGGAATCCCGCTCGGAAAATGTGGACTTGGGATTTTCCCCAAGAGCGAATTTTATACCCACTCTGCGGACAAGCATTTCATCAGCGCAGCGTCCCGAGGTTTTTACTGCTATAAGGTCTCCCCCGATGGGATTTGTAGAGCCTACTCCGGTGACAACGCAGGTCACACCTGCTTTTACAGCGTCGGAAAAATATCCGTCGTTATGACAGAGACCGTCTATTGTCCGCAGATGAGGAGTGACAGGGTCGCTGTCCTCGTTTACGTCCTCTCCCTCTGCTCCCTGACCGTCCCCGATAAGCCCCATGTGAGTGTGGATGTCGATAAATCCGGGATAGAGACGCAGTCCGTCAGCGTTAATGTCCCCCTCCGAAATTTTTTCAGGCGCACCCTCTGAGACCTCTACTATTTTGCCGTCCTCTATACGGACATATCCGCAGCGGATAATACTTCCTTTAGAGGGATATATTTCAGCATTATAAATAAGCATGGCGAACCTCTTTTAGGAAAGTCCGCATTCGTCATAGTCCTTCCAGCGCTCGTTGTGACGGTAGGCAAGGACAAATTTGTATACTATGAAGCCTGCTGACAGAAGGAAGATGACCAGTGCAGCAGCAATAGGCGCGGAAGCTCTCAGATAATTGATGGTCTCGTTTTTGCTTTCGTTTTGATTGCTCATAGAAAAAGCTCCTTTCGGTGTTTTGATATATTAATTATAATACATATTTTTGGATTAGTAAATAGGTAATATTCAATTTTCTATATATTGTTGATACATATTATAAGTGACAGCATCAAAACAGGATAAAATTACATTCATCTCATAGTCTTTATTGTCTTCAAGCCATTTGATGATAGTATCCGCCGCTATAGGGACAGCCTTATCCAGAGGATACCCATACACTCCCGTAGAGATAGCGGGGAAAGCAATGCTGTGGATGTCATTGTCTCTGGCTAAGTCCAGAGAGTTCCGATAACAATTGGACAGCATTTCCGCGTCCGAGGGCTTTCCGGAGTAGACAGGTCCTACTGTGTGGATAACATATTTTGCTTTGAGGTTATATCCCCCGGTTATTTTTGCTTCTCCCGTATCGCAGCCGCCGAGAGTTCTGCACTCTTCGAGGAGTTTCGGTCCTGCTGCACGGTGGATAGCTCCGTCAACTCCGCCTCCGCCAAGGAGGCTTTTATTTGCCGCGTTTACGATGCAGTCGCAGTCAAGCCTTGTGATGTCGCCTTTATCGAGTTTGATTTTTTCGTTCATGGAAATTCCTCCTTGTCTTACACTAAAAATGGAACGGTGTTAAACCGTTCCATCTCAAATCTCTGTGGGACTTATTTCGTGTTGGACAGCTTCCATCTGAAGGTGGAAATACGTTGCGCCTTTGTGTTGTCATAAGAAATATTACTGCAAGCCAGGCTGATGTCATTATAACGGTAATCTATCTTTGCTGTTTTTGAACCGAATGCCATTGCGGATTTTACAGCGTCTGCGCCGTAATTTCTCTGAATAACTGCGCCGAGCCTGTGATACTGACGTTCAAAATCAACAATATCCTTTGCGGCAATGGGTCTTGTATCGCAGACATTGTATATGCCCTGATAGTTTATTCCCTGAGGAGAATTCAGGATACCCACAATAAAATCAATAAGGTTATACAGACAGCAGAAGGAGAATCCATAATCTCCGTATCCGTAAACGTAGCAGCTGTTATCCTTGGGGTCGAAGATCTTGGTGTGGAGATTTGGTACAAAGTCCTTTGTATAGATAGGGCACACTCTTGCAATGACGCCCTTTATAGAAGCCGCGGATTTAATAGCCTTTGCCATAGCCCTTTCGCTGTCATACTTCATTTTTGCGTAAATAGTGACGGGCTTTTCATCGGCAGTTTCGCGGATAGGCTCACGGGTCTTCTGCTGAGCATATATCTGATGAGTGCTTACAAGTATCATGTCATTTGCTCCTGCCTGAACAGCAGCTTTAAAAAGATACTTATCAACAACAGTGGATTTCTTCTCTTCGGCGGCAGACAGGATATTCGGAAAATCGTTATCCACCGTACAGGCTGTGTGGATAAGCACATCAATACCCTGTTCCATCATAGCCGCTGTAACAGCTTCCTTATTGTCGATAGAAGTCTGTATAAATTTATAGTTAGGATTATCTATACTGGCAGTAGGAGTTTCACCTACACCAATAACTTTAAAGCCTTTTGAAAGCAGAACCTCAGACAACTCACTTCCTATAAGACCCGAAGCTCCTGTGACAAAAACGGTTTTCATAGTCAACCGCCCTCCGTTCGTATCAAACTATTTATCCATATACTATTATAGCATAAAAACTGAAAATTTCAATAGCACTTTTGCATAAAAATACGCCGGACTATAGTAACTAATAGCATAGACATTTATTATTCTGAGCGGTCCGGCGAAGATGCAGCGGATGTCCCGCACAAAAAATGGCATAATATCCCTATTTTTTCGATTCCGGAAGATCGGACTGTACCATACCAAGCAGCAGCCAGAAGAAGGGAGCAACCGTCACCACGCTGGCGCTGAAAAACGCCTGTACGGAGTAAGCAAGGATCGCCGTCAGAAGTGCCGGACGAAACCATTTCTCCCGATCGGAAGCAAATTCCTTTATCCCTCTGCCGAGCCGCACAAAGGACACCGCCAGCAAAGCCAGATAAACTATCAGAGAGGGTATTCCCCGGGTCGCCGCTGTATAAATATATTCGTTATAGCTGCGGTCAATGCTGTCTGTAAAGAGCATTGGGTCTTCGATCTGGAGCTTTGCCATAAGATCGGGACCTATGCCAAGAAAAGGATGCTCCTTTATCATATCAAGGCTTCTGACCCAGGCAATCTGCCAGAGGGAATCAAAGTTTACCGGTGAGGGAGGTCCTATAATGAACAGTCTGTAGAATGCGTCATTGTAGGCGATGGATTTATCCCTCATAACAGGTTCTCCCGTCTCGATAGGCTGATCGGTCAGATTTATTCCCTGGAGAGCGAAAACCAGTCCGAAAATAACAGCAAGGACTAACAGCAGTACAGCAAGACGTTTGCGGGAGGATCGCAGCTTTCCGGTCTCAAATTTTGTACCTCCCCTGCCTGCTGTGAACTCGATCACGATGGAAACAACAAGGACTGTACCAATTCCTATAAGGGGGACTATTGATGATGTGAAAAGTCCTGTAAGGAAAAACAACGCCGCCGCGCCTCCGTAAATAAGGGCACGGGTGGTATTTTTTTCATACAGCGCTCCTGCTGCGGCAATTCCGCTTACGAGAGTAAGGAAAGATCCATAGAAAATAGGACTGCCGGAAAGTCCGCTGGAAAGATGTACATCCTTCATAAGCACCAGCGCAGAGAGCTTCCTGAAATTTGAGGGGAAATCACAGGGTATGTGCTGTAAAATTGCAACGATCGCCTGCAAAATTCCCGCGCCGATAAGAACGTCAAAGACCATTTTTACCGAGCTTTCTTTCCTTACCGCAGTGGCAAGAAGGAATATCCCGAAGTAGGCAAACAGAGCAAGCAGACCCTCATAGCGTCCCATTTCTCCAAGGAGAGCCGTGGTAAGATGCTCCTGGGAAGCTCCGCTCAGAACTACCCGGTAATAGGATGCAAATGCAAGCACTGCAAGTCCCACTATAAGGAATGCAGCAGGATAGTTCTTAAAAAGTATGTCCTTGCGAAGCAGCAGCACTATATAAAAGAGTATGCAGGAAAATCCTGTAGCATACAGAAATGCACCAAGAAAGGAGTTTGCGGCGTCCGAACCGGTGATAAACGTAATAAACATAGACCCTATCAGGGGTACGATTATACAGGCGCATAAAAGTCCGCTTATCCATTTTCTTACCGTATTCTTGCTCATGTTCAGGATGAAGTTGGATTTTTCCGTTGTTCCGAATATCGTTTTTGGCATAATACACCACTTTTCTATTGTCTGTTTACTTAGCGTACTCTACTGCACGGCTTTCCCGGATAAGATTTACCTTGATCTGACCGGGATAATCCATCTCATTTTCAATGCGCTGAGCGATCTCCCTTGCAACGATAGTCATTCTCTCATCGTTGATCTTTTCAGGCATGACCATAATACGAACCTCACGGCCTGCCTGGATAGCAAAGGATTTTTCAACTCCGTCGTAGGAGGTACAGATCTCCTCCAGCTTCTGGAGACGCTTGATGTAGTTTTCATAATTTTCGCTTCTTGCTCCGGGACGAGCCGCAGAAACTGCGTCAGCAGCCTGAACCAGAGTTGCAACAACAGACTTGGCTTCCACGTCGCCGTGGTGAGCCTCGATAGCGTGGATGACCTCCGCGCTCTCCTTGTACTTGCGGCATACGTCCACGCCGATCTGAACGTGAGAGCCTTCGATCTCATAACTGAGAGCCTTGCCGACGTCATGGAGAAGTCCTGCACGGCGTGCAAGATTAGCGTCCACACCAAGCTCGGAAGCCATTATTCCCGCAAGGTGAGCGACCTCGATGGAGTGGCTCAGAACGTTCTGACGGTAGGATGTGCGGTAGTAAAGACGTCCGATAAGACGTACAAGCTCGTGGTTGAGACCATGTACATTGGTTTCCAGAACGGCGCGTTCGCCCTCCTGCTTGATCTTGTGCTCAACCTCCCGGCGTGCCTTGTCCACCATTTCTTCAATACGGGAGGGGTGGATACGTCCGTCAGCAATAAGCTTTTCCAGAGCGATCCTTGCAACCTCCCGGCGGGCGTGGTCAAAGCAGGACAGGGTAATAGCCTCAGGAGTGTCATCGATAATAAGGTCAACGCCTGTAAGAGTTTCAAGAGTACGGATGTTGCGTCCCTCACGGCCGATGATACGACCCTTCATTTCGTCGTTAGGCAGCGGAACGACAGATACGGCAGTCTCGGAGACCTGATCTGCGGCGCATTTGGAAATAGCCATAGAAATAAGACCCCGGGCTTTTTCCTCGCACTCGTCCTTAAGCTGAGTTTCGTACTGCTGTATTTTCAGCGCCTTGTCATGTACAAGCTCGCTTTCAAGCATGGAGAGCAGGTGTTCCTTCGCCTGTTCCATGGTAAACTGGGAGATCTTTTCCAGTATCTCCATCTGGGACTTCTTGATCTTGTCAGCTTCCTCCAGCTTTTCCTCAGCCTGCTTGAGCTTTTTCTGGAGCTGCTCCTCTTTCTTTTCTATGTTGTCACTTTTCTTGTCAAGATTTTCTTCCTTTTGCTGGATACGTCTTTCCTGACGGGACATATCGTTCCGGCGTTCCTTGATCTCTTTTTCCAGCTCGGAACGGCTTTTGTGGATCTCGTCCTTGGCTTCCACAAGGGCGATCTTCTTTTTGCTTTCGGCTTCCTTTTTGGCGTCTTCGATAATACGTTCTGCTTCCTTTTCAGCGGAGCCGATAGCGGATTCAGCCTGCTGCTTGCGGTAGTTCACCCCGACTTTGAACAGGATAAATCCCGAAACGCCGGCACCTACAGCAAATGTAACGATACAAAATACTATAGTCATTGCTAATGTGACCAAACCGGATACCTCCTTTTTTAGTGAGTCAGAGGACAGAGTACAGAAGATAGATGAGGGATCCTGACCCCTATCTTCTAACTTCTAACCTCTAATAGCAAATGCTTCGGAGGCTGATATAAGGCTTCATCATATTAAACTGTCATAAACCGACAGAAAATACATCGTATGTCATTTTCCGCGGATAAACGACAGAATTTTGTTTAAAATATAGGCACGGACGTAAGATCGTCCAGTCCTGCTTTGTATTTGTACGGGTCATACCGGATATTGTTCCTGATCTTGCCGGAAAACAGGGAATATGATATTACACCCGCAATAAGAAAATATATCTTAAACGCAGGGAGAAAATTGATTTTGCCCGTCCTATGGTCATGCAGCAATGACCGTGGTCATAAAACGACCGGACGGATACCTATAAATAAAAAATATATGAAAGCCTCTATTTAAGCCATAGAAGCATGAAAAAAATTGAACAGCAATTTATTTTTACGCCTTTGGGAGAATGTCCCTGAGACATCTATATTAATACAATTGCATTCATTCTTTTATTTTAATACAAATTCTTCTGTTTGTCAAGGAAATTTATACAATTTGTCACCATTTAATAATATTTTAATCTTTTGTATGTAAAAAACGACGGTTGACAACAACGAAAGAATGGAACGCCCTTTGCGGGTCACAAAATGGGAGTTTTTACCGCTCCCATATTTTTTGATTTGGGATTAGTATTGCATCAACTCTATTGACAACGTAAGTTAAACTTGACAATAATAATATAGAATGATATAATATAACTGAAAGAAAATGTTTGGGAACGAAATAGAATGAATGATATAACTAAGGAAAACATTTATATTGGCAGAAGCTTAGGAGCTTCCGGCAAAAATTATCCTGTAAAGCTTCCGAACGGAGGTCATGCAAAATTTGCCGAAGGCACCGAGATCACTGACATAAAAGTTTTTGCAGGCAAAGGAACTGATATACCAATAAAAAACGCTAAATTCCTTGAATCAGATTATGGAGTAGCAGCTGATGAATGGAAAAAAGTCAGAGGTACTGCATACATAACAGCAAATGGGAAAAATCGCAAAGCAGAAGTTCATTGGTATGAGGGTGGAAATCAAAAAGTTCAATTTAAAGTAAAGAGGTATTACGATGATGAGAGTCAAATATTTGGGTGAAAGCAGTATGTTAGCGCTGCTCAACGGCAAAATATATAATGTTATTTCAATAGAAGAAGATTGGTACAGAATTATTGACGAAACAGATGAAGATTATCTTTATCCTCCGGAAGAGTTTGAGGTTGTTGAAGAATAGATTCTTTGAGGGGGCAAATTTCGCAGCGACCCCTTGACAAATCAAAAAAAACGTGATACACTGTAGTTGATAACATTAATAACAGAAAACGTCGATAAGGAAGGCACTATTCAATGGCAATTAAAATTGCCTGAGCGGATTTCAGAGAGCTCCCCCAAGCTGTGAAAGGAGTATTCCGCAGGATATTGCACACCGCCTTTGAGTCCGTCCAATACACGGCGGGAAGCTCCCGTTACAGAGCAAATGAGATGTATGCTTCCGGAAGTGTGCCCTTGGAGGGTTTCCCTTCTCCGCATATGAATTTGGGTGGAACCGCGATAATATCGTCCCTTGATTAGAAAAATAATCAAGGGGCATTTTTTGTTAGAGGTTAGAAATTCAGAAGATAGAGGATAGAAAATAAAGTCTCCTCTTCTATCCTCTGACCTCTGTCATACTAAAAAGCAAGTAATTAACAATAAAAAATTCTAAAAGGAGAAATATTTATGATCAAATTAACACTTAAGGACGGCTCTGTCCGAGAGATCGAAGCGGCAGCTCCCGCATCCGAAATTATCAAGGGCATCGGCATGGGACTTTACAAAGCCGCGTGCTGCGTAAAAATCAACGGTGAAGTTCGCGATATGCGTACCACAATTGACAAGGACTGCACATTCGAGGTCATGACCTTCGATACCGAGGAGGGCAAAAAGACCTTCTGGCATACAGCCTCCCATATTCTTGCTCAGGCGGTAAAAAGACTTTATCCCGATGTTAAGCTTGCCATCGGTCCTGCTATAGACAACGGCTTCTATTACGATTTTGACACTGAAAAGGCATTTACTGCCGACGACCTCACCAAGCTCGAGGAGGAAATGAAGAAGATCGTCAAGGAGGGTATCGACATTGAGCAGTTCGGTCTTGCTCCTGCGGAAGCTATCGCTCTGCTTGAAAAAATGGGCGAGCCCTACAAGGTGGAGCTCTGCAACGAGCACGCAGACAAGGGCGAGGACATCAGCTTCTATAAACAGGGAGACTTCACCGACCTTTGCGCAGGTCCACACCTGATGAACACTTCAACTGTAAAGGCATTCAAGCTTACAGCCTGCACCGGCGCTTACTGGCGGGGAGACGCAAAGGGTAAGCAGCTTTCCAGAATTTACGGTACAGCTTATCCTAAGGCAAGTCAGCTTGAAGAACACCTCGCCGCTGCCGAGGAGGCTAAGAAGCGTGACCATAACAAGCTGGGACGTGAGCTTGAATATTTCACAACAGTAGACTATATCGGTCAGGGACTTCCCATTCTGCTTCCCAAAGGCGCAAGAGTTGTCCAGATACTCCAGCGCTGGGTGGAGGACGTTGAACAGAAAAAGGGCTGTCTGCTGACAAAGACCCCCTATATGGCAAAAAGAGAGCTTTATAAAATCTCCGGACACTGGGATCACTACCTTGACGGAATGTTCATTTTAGGAGATCCCCACGACGAAACAAAGGAGTGCTTCGCTCTCCGTCCTATGACCTGTCCGTTCCAGTATCAGGTATTTCTGAACAGAGCACGTTCCTACCGTGATCTTCCCATGCGTCTGACAGAGACATCTACACTGTTTAGAAACGAGGACAGCGGCGAAATGCACGGACTTATCCGCGTTCGTCAGTTTACTATCTCCGAGGGACACTACATTCTCCGTCCCGAGCAGCTTGAAGAGGAGTTCAAGGGCTGTCTGGAGCTTGCAAAATATATGCTTGACACCGTGGGACTTCTTGATAAGTGTACCTTCCGTTTCTCCCAGTGGGATCCTGCAAATCCCAAGAACAAGTACGAGGGCACAAAGGAACAGTGGGAAGAAGCGCAGGCAGCAATGAAGAAAATCCTGGATAATATCGGAATCGAATACACCGTAGGAATAGACGAAGCTGCTTTCTACGGTCCTAAGCTGGATATTCAGTATAAGAACGTGTACGGCAAGGAGGATACACTGGTAACGATCCAGATAGATATGCTTCTGGCTGAAAAGTTCGGCATGGAGTATACCGATGTGGATGGCAAAAAGAGAATGCCTTATATCATCCACAGGACATCCCTTGGCTGTTACGAGCGCACACTGGCATATCTTATCGAAACATATGCAGGAGCGCTTCCGCTGTGGCTCTCACCGGAGCAGGTAAGAATTCTCCCCGTTACGGACAGAGCAGCAGAGTACAGCCAGAAGGTATACGAAAAGCTGGATCAGAGAGGAATCAGAGTAACTATCGACTCCCGTAAAGAAGGCGTGGGCTATAAGATCCGTCAGGCACAGCTTGAAAAGATCCCGTATTTCCTTATCGTAGGCGACAAGGAGGCAGAGAGCGGGACGCTTTCACTCCGTTCCTGCAAGGAAGGCGATCTGGGCGTAATGCCGATGAACGACGTACTGAATAAGATCTTTGAAGAGAACGAGACGAAAGCTCGGTAATAAAAATAAGCGGTTCAGTTTTTATGCTGAGCCGCTGTTATTTACTTCATTTCTGATTATGTCAATAGCATATGAGAATAAATAAGGCGATATCCATTTTGATGAAACTCCAAAAATATTTAAAAACCCCCTTGACAATTCTACAAGAGTGTAGTACAATAAAATTATTCTACAGCACTGTAGAATCTAAAGGAGGTTATACACATGAAGCATTTCAGGGAAATGTCCGAGACCGAACAGGAGATCATGGAAGTCCTGTGGGAGTCCGCACCAAAAACGTTAAATGAGCTCCGGGATCTCTTTGCAAACCAGCGGGGAAAGGTCTGGAAGCCCCAGACCCTCGCCACATTTATTTCGAGGCTTGTTGAAAAGGAGCTGATAATCTGGGAGCAGCGGGGCAGAGCCAGATATTACAGTCCCGCACTGACTAAAGCTGAATATGAGGGAGCAAAGGCGAAAACGGTGCTTGATACGCTTTTCGACGGTTCGCTTCAGAGCTTTGTGGCTGCATTGTATGACGGCGACGCTCTTTCTGAACAGGACATTGCTGAAATGAAAGAGTGGGTCGAATCAAAATGAAAGAGGTTCTTATAATAACCGCGGAAATGAGCCTCTGCGGCTCAGCGGCATTTCTGCTGTATCTGCTGACCGTCCATTCCTCTCACAGACACCTTAGCTCCGGGGCAAGGTTTGTCTTTCTGAAAGCTGCTGCGCTGCTCTTTGTGCTGCCGGTTTCAAAGCTGCTCTCGCCGCTGTTTTCCCTGACCGGGAGATCAGCGCCTGCCGCCCCTGACGCGCCAGCCTATATTGTCCCGCCACAGTTTGCTGTGCCCGATGTCACTGTTCAGAACATCCTCCCGCCTGCTGCGCCTACGCCGCCTGCCGCCCCTGATGTTCCCGATGTTATCAGGACTGCTGCAAACAGTATCGACATTCCGGCGGTTCTGGCTGTTATATGGATAACAGGCGTTGCGGTGATATTCATATGGCGGATTATATGCCGTCTGCGTTTCGAGCATAATATCAGACCCATTCTCCTTCCGGCGGATGATGACATCATGTCGGTATATGTCCGCTGCTGCGAAAGCATGGGCGTCTCCCGCACCATACCGGTCTATATCTGCGAAAAGGTCTGTACTCCGATGATAGTAGGCGCAGTCAGACCGAAGATTATCCTCCCAAAGAAAGATATATCCCCAAAGAGCCTTGGATTTGTCTTCCGCCATGAGCTTACCCATTATCAGCGCAGGGACATTTTCGCCAAGATGTTTGTCTCCCTTGTAACGATGCTTCACTGGTTCAATCCATTGGTGTACGTCTTTGACCGGGAGTTTATCTCCGTGCTTGAGCTGTCCTGCGACGAAAGAGCAGGACGCGGACTTGACCACGACGGGCGCAAGGATTACTGCATGGCTATTTTAGAGACCGTCCCGGTTAAGAGGACTTCCAACGTCGGGCTTATTTTCGGCACGTCCGGAAAGAAAAAATTAAAGCAGAGACTGGACAATATACTGAATTTCAGGAAAATGCGGACGTCACAGAAGATAGCAGCCGCCATTGCCGCAGTCCTTATCATCGGAGCGTCCTGTGTGATCGTTGCGATGTTTATACCTATCGACAGAACTGAACGGGACGATCTGTCCCCCATCGGAATATCGGATGAGACTGACGTGTCGGATTATTCCAATAATCTGGATACCTCAGAGAATGATAACAGCGTCCCGGATGATACCGTCTCCGATAAAACCGATGACGAACTAACTCCGGACACAACAGGTGGGCAAGCCCAGACCACGACCGAACAAACTCAGGACACCACTGACGAACAGTCACTGCCAGCCGGCTACACGCTTAATCAGATAATGACAGGGACAGGTCATCTTCTTGACAGCGGCGGAACGGGCAGCATTGAGGGTATAGAAGACACCACAGTGCTTGTAAGCTTTGCTCTGCCGGAGGACTGGACATTCAACGGGTCCAGCGTTGCTAACGTTGGAGACACAAAGGTCTTTGAGATCGGCAGAGCTTACCCCACAGAGGAATATACTCCTGAAAAGGTGGGTTATTTCGGCGCGGATACGGTATTCCCTGCGGTCATCGAAAGCAATAATGCCGGTCACAGAGTTACTGTCTATAGTCAGGAGCTAAGCGATTCCGGGCTGTACGACTACAAGGAACACAGCAGCGCACTGCTTTCCACCGGAGATTATGATACATATGAATATATCGTTTCAAGAAACGGCTGGTCAACATGGGTCATCTTTGTTGTAAACGAGTATTTCAGCGAGGATATTGTAGAAACGGTGCTGCGGTCGGCGAATATAACCACAGTAGAGCAGCTTCCGGCGGAGCTTGAAAGGGACATCACATATCTTCTGGACGGATTTATCCTGACCCAGGACTTTCTCTTTACCGAGCCGCCATCTTCCGGCAATGAGACCGCGGAGTATAATGGCAGAGAATACTATAAAATAATCGACGAAAAATACGACACATGGGATGAATGGTCTGCACTGTTTTACAGCATATATACCGATGAATTTGCAAATGGTCTGCTGAACAATTTTGACACAGTGGTCAATATAAACGGCGAGACCTATTCCAACGGCGGAAGCAGGGGCGATGATACTGACAATGACTATGATTACACGGTTATCTTTGCCAATGACAACGAGATAATGGTGGATATGACAAGAGGCTATCATCCTCAGGGAGACGAAAACTCCTTCATGGTGGACAGACTTGTCATTGTCAGAACGGACAGCGGGTGGAGAATTGAACTCTGCAACGGCTGGAAAGGTCAGGCAGAATAATGCAATAAAAGCGGACGGTTTTTAAGCCGTCCGTATTTTTGTATTACGCTCTCTGTCCTTGTATAGTGCTGCGTCTCCTTAGCTCCTTGTCAATGCCGTTAAGGACGGCTCGCTTATCCCTGCTCCATAAGGGAGCGATAAGGGACTTCCATGCTCCGTCCCCGGTAAGACGTTCGATAAGCACATCCGTCGGAAGCAGTTCAAGCTGATCGCAGACAAGCTCGATGTATTCCTCCAGCTCCATTGCCCGGAATTCTCCCGGTTGATACTGCTCCGCAAGGGGCGTCCCCTCTATAATATGGAGAAGATGTATCTTTATCCCATGTATGCCAAGCTCACCGACCCTGCGGACAGTTTCAAGCATCATCTCCCGGGTCTCCCCCGGAAGTCCGTTGATGATATGGACGCAGACATTTATCCCCCGGTCTTTCAGCATATGGAATCCCCGGAGAAAATCCTCATAGGTGTGACACCGGTTTATTTTTTCTGCGGTGACATCGTGGACGGTCTGCAAACCCAGCTCTACAGAAAGGTATGTCCGCTTGGAAAGCTCTCCAAGATAGTCGGCAGTTTCCGGGGAAATACAGTCGGGGCGTGTGGAAATTGCCAGACCCACAACATTTTCAAAGGAAAGAGCCTCCTCGAAAAGAGCTTTCAGCCGGGGCAGGGGAGCGTAGGTGTTGGTGTTCGCCTGAAAATATGGGATGTACCGGACATCCTTTCCCCATTTTGCTTCAAGGAGCTTTTTGCCCTCTGAAAACTGCTCCGGTATGCTTAAAAGAGGACTTCCCGCAAAGTCTCCGCTTCCTGAGGCAGAGCAGTAGATGCAGCCTCCCGTCCCCTTTGTGCCGTCTATGTTGGGACAGGTAAATCCACCGTTGAGACTTATCTTGACGGTTTTTGCGCCGAAGCGTTTTTTCAGATAGTCCCCCATCTGGTTGTATCTTTTACCTGTTTCCGGGTCGGGGAGAGTAAATTTCATAGGGATACCTCCTTAAATAAAAACAGCGGCAAGGCAATATTTATTGCTTAGCCGCCGTTTTTAAATCGCCCCCTGGACGGGGGGCTTAATAAACTGAATTATTTGTGTCAATTAACCGTGGGGGTCGATAATCGTGCAGGGCGTCGCCTTGCTTAATCTGCAACGTAAGGCAGAAGAGCGATATATCTTGCACGCTTGATAGCAACTGTGAGCTCTCTCTGATGATAAGCGCAAGTGCCGGTCACACGTCTGGGGAGGATCTTAGCTCTCTCAGTCATGCACTTTTTAAGTCTTGCAACATCCTTGTAATCGATCTTTTCTACTCTGTCAGCGCAGAACATACAAACCTTTTTACGGGTTCTCTTTGCGCCTCTCGGAGCTTTTTCCTTTATATCCTTTTCCATTATGAAACCTCCTTAAAGTATAGTTGTTTTCCGCGGATCAGAACGGCAGATCGCCGTCGCCAATTACCTCTTCAAAGTCACCCAGATCTCCGAAAGAAACAGCAGGTGCAGGAGCGTTCTGCTGTGGCGCTGCATACTGCTGAGCCGGCTGCTGACCATACTGCTGATTTGAATAACCGCCGCCCATTCCGCCGCCTTGTGACGAAGACTTTGTTTCCCCGAAGGAAACATTTTCAGCTACGACCTCGCAGGTGTAGTGTTTTACATCCGGGTGGTTGCGGTCATCGTAAGAGCCTGTCCTGAGATTTCCCTCAACAAGGATAAGCTTTCCCTTGTTAAAGTATCTGGAGACAAATTCTGCTGTCTGACGCCATGCTACCACTGTAATAAAGTCAGTACGGCGTTCATTTGTGGTCTGGTTATTAGGACCGTCCACAGCGACAGTGAAACGGCAGGTAGAAATACCGCTCTGGGTCTGTCTCAGCTCAGGATCGGCAGTAAGCCTGCCCATAAGGATCACCTTATTTATTGCACAAGCATTCAGCATATTGGTACAGTCTCCTTTCAGGTCTTACTTGACAGTGGTAAGTGAACGCATAACGCCATCAGTGATCTTGAACACACGGTCAAGCTCAGCAGGGAAATCGGGCTTGCTCTCAAAAGTGTAAAGAACATAGTAGCCCTCTGACTCGTAATTGATGTCGTAAGCCAGCTTTCTCTTGCCCCATTCGTTGACAGATTCCATTGTGCCGTTAGCCTCGATCAGAGCCTTGAACTTTTCGGTAAGAGCCTTTACTCCGTCCTCACCGTTTTTCAGGCTGAAAACCGCCATGGTTTCATAAGTTTCCTTTAATTTAGCCATTTTAAAACACCTCCTCTTGGATTACGTCCGTGACGATACGCGGACGAGGATACGCTATTTATTATATCATTTCCGGATTGGTTTGTCAAGGGTAAATTTTTGTGTAATATTAACAAAATTACGAAAATATCTGTTGACTTCATTCTCCATTACTCAATGATATTAAGACGTTCAGATGTTAATTTTTGAGAATAGTGCATTTTTCAACCATGGGTATCAAAGCCGTATGATCGTCATAGGAAGTTATGAATGCTTCCAATATATCTTCTTTATTAATATATTTGTTTCCTCGTAACAATAAAGAGACTGATATGATGTATACACCTCATATTTTGAAAAATCAGATGCCATTTCAGCGCACCTTATACTTTTCGCAAATAATGGATACCGCTTCTTTTTTTGATATTTTTCCTTCCAGAACCTTATCAGCAAGCTGTAACGTGCTTTTAGACGGCTTCAACCCTTCAATCGCAAACGAAGCAAGGGCGCTTCTGCGCAAATTTTGATGCGAAATTTTGGACGAGTTCATATAAAACAAACCTTTCGTATTATTTAATTTGTATTATATCATGGATCAAAAAAAATATCAAGTGGCGGATATGATCATTTCAGAAGATATTTTGTTTTCATTCTCCATTACCCAACATGTCAAGACCTTCAATAAGCTTGTTCCTGATTCTTTACATCTAAATAGTTGTATTTTTCTCAAAATGCATTTATTTATATGCAAATCCACCACTTTTTTTGAAAGAGTGCTATAATTAGATTGGTACTACCACAAACAGTGCTAATATCATTATAAAGGAGTTTTCCCCATGTACGATACCATTTATAGCCTATACTACAATGACGATGCAAAAATTAATCAATATTTTTATTCCCACACCCTGAATGAAAACAATGAAAAGTGCCACAAGCTTATAAAGGAGCTTGAAAGCCGTCTTGACGAGGAATCCAAAACACTGCTTAAAGAATATACAGGCATACTTCCGGAAATAGAGGATGAAGAAAAACGCCGCGCCTTTCTCTGCGGTGTACAGACCGGTGCGCGGCTTATGATCGAAATTTTTACCGATGATCAGGACGGATAAAACTCTTGACACTTTCATCTATCGTGTGATATAATATTATCAGATAGTACAAAGGATTGATAACATGACAGTTGATGAACTGCCTGACATCGTATATCACGGAACAATGTCAGTACATAAAGAAAGCTTGATTGCAGGAATAGACATAAACAAGGGATATGCTTCTACAGATTTTGGTCAGGGATTTTATACTACAGGAAATTATGAGCAGGCTGTAAGTCTTGCTAATGATAGAGCAGAAACATATAACGAAAGACACGAACAGAGTGAGAAAACATATCCAATGATTATATCGTATTCAGTAAACAAGCGTTTATTGTCTGCTTGCAAGGGGCTGTTCTTTGATACTCCGGATGATAAATGGAAAGAGTTTATTTATAATAATCGTGTGGGAAATGGCTTTGCTGTTTCAAGTTATCATAATATCAACAGGAAATATGATTTTGTTTACGGTTTTGTCGCTGATTCAAAGATTGTCGATATGACTAAAGAGGTAAGATGGAAAAAGGCAACTTACGGAATGTTTGTCGATAACTTAAAGCCTTTGAAATACGGCTCTTACGATCAGTTGTCTTTTCATTCAGACAAGTCAGCAGCAGTTTTAAATATTTTGAAGATTGAAATAATAGATAAGGAGGTATCGTTACTATGAATAAGACTTTATTATATGTGGCTGATTCCATAAGCGAAATGTATAACATAGATATGGAAGAGGCTCAAAGAATTGTGATGGATTCATGGTTTCCTAAAATATTGAATAAATTACCCGATTACGTTCAACATTACGATGCCGATTATTGGGCAAAAGAGATCATGGATGATGTTGCTGTAAGATAAGGTATCAAATAACCCGCTGCCCTTTAATGAAAGAGCAGCGGGTTTTTGTGTATAAAAGCTCAGCCTTGTGCATTGCCTTTCATAACGTCGATCACCTTCTGCATCAGCTCGATGGGCTTTTCACCCTTCATCTTTACCGCCACATATGCCTTGTCGCTGCCGTTTACCGTGACCCGTCCTTTGAACGCCGAGGTCAGAGCCTGTATCTGCTCCATGGTGGCAGTCTTAAGATAGAAAAGCATTATACCGTTTTTCTGAGTTATCTCTGTGATGGTAAGCTCGCTTGCCATGTTCCGTATCAGGGCGACGTTTATAAGTCCCTGTATCGCTTTGGGAGGATCTCCGTAACGGTCGATAAGCTCGTCGATCAGATCCATGCTGTCTTCGTTGGTACGGAGGGCGGCTATTTTTCTGTATATATCCAGACGTCCGGCGAGACTTTCAATGTAGTCGTCCGGAATGTGAGCGTCTATCTGGATGTCCACAAGACAGTCCTCCGGCTTGGGAGGGGGAAGCTCTCCCTTTTCCTCGGCAATAGCTTCGCTGAGGAGCTGTAAATACATATCGTATCCTACCGCTTCCATGTGACCGTGCTGCTTTCCTCCGAGGATAGAACCCGCACCACGGATCTCAAGGTCACGCATTGCAATGCGGAATCCGCTGCCGAACTGGGTGAACTCCCTTATGGCGTCAAGACGGCGGGCGGCTATTTCCGTGAGAGCCTTGCCACGTCGGAATGTAAAATAAGCGAAAGCTCTCCTGTTGGAACGCCCTACCCGTCCACGGAGCTGGTAAAGCTGGGAAAGTCCAAGCCTGTCGGAATCCTCAATAATAAGGGTGTTTACGTTGGGAACGTCCACTCCCGTTTCAATAAGAGTGGTGCAGACAAGGATGTCTATTTCATTTTCAATAAGCTGCCGCCATATCTCGGAAAGGTGTTCTTCTGTTATCTGTCCGTGAGCAACTCCGATACGGGCGTCGGGAAGCTGCTCGGCAAGCTTTGCAGCGCACCGGTCTATGCTGTCTATCCGGTTGTGGATATAGTATACCTGACCTCCCCGGCGAAGCTCCTTGGTTATCGCCTGAACTACGACCCCGTCATTATGCTCCATAACATAGGTCTGGACAGGATGTCTGTCAACGGGAGGTTCTTCAATGACGCTCATGTCCCGGATACCGCTCATCGCCATGTTTAGAGTTCTTGGGATAGGCGTTGCGGAAAGGGTCAGCACGTCCACTCCTGCAAAGGCTTCCTTGAAACGTTCCTTGTGGGCAACTCCGAAACGCTGCTCCTCGTCAATGATGGCAAGACCCAGACTTTTGAAAGCTACGTCCTTTTGTACAAGACGGTGAGTTCCGATTATCATGTCGATGTTTCCCCGTTTAAGCTCCTTTAAAATTTCCTCCTGCTCCTTTTTTGAGCGGAAACGGGAGAGCAGCTCTATTTTCATCGGGAAGTGTTCAAACCGTTTGAGTGCCGTCTGGTAATGCTGCCACGCAAGAACGGTGGTGGGTGCTAAGATAGCACACTGCTTGCCGTCCTCCATGCATTTGAAAGCCGCCCGGAAGGCAACCTCTGTTTTTCCGAAGCCAACGTCGCCGCAGAGAAGTCTGTCCATTGGGATAGGCTTCTGCATATCCTCCTTGATCTCCTGAGTGGAACGGAGCTGATCGTCGGTCTCAGTGTAGGGAAAACGGGTCTCGAAATCGTGCTGCCAGTCATCGTCCTCAGAAAAAGCAAAGCCGGGGGTCTGACTGCGCTTGGCGTAAAGCTTGGTAAGCTCGTCAGCCATGTCCCTGACCGCCTTTTTGACGCGAGCTCTTGTTTTCTGCCACTCCATTGAGGACAGCTTGTTGAGCTTCACTGACCCGTTGTCCCTTGGACCTATATATTTAGACACCATATCAAGCTGATTTACCGGGACATATAAAACGTCCGTGCCGGCGTACTGGATGGTGATGTAGTCCTTTGTGATACCTTCCATTTCAAGCTTGCGTATGCCCACAAATTTACCGATACCGTGCATTGCGTGGACGACAAGGTCTCCGGCGGTGATGTCGGACAGGGACTTTATTTCCTCGCCTTTTTTGGCTTTCCGGAGTTTTTTCTTTGACACGGTTGCTCTTGCCTGAGTGATGAGAGCGGTCTTCGTGTCGGGATAATCATATCCCGCCCCGGTGCAGCCGGTCATAAGCAGGATCGACCCGGGAGAGAAGACAGAATCCTCCCTTGCTATGCCGCAGGGGATGCCCTCGTCCTGCAGGTCTTTTGCAATTATAGGGAGGGTCTTTTCCGAGCCTGCCATGACAGCTACCGAATAGTTTCGCTCCCGGAAGCTTTGCAGGTCTTCTATAAGCTGACGGATCTCCCCACCCCAGGGAGCGGTCTGGTTAGCGGTCACGGAAATAAGCTTCTTGAAACGGAGGTCAGTGCCCCGCAGGAACGTGTCAAAATGAAGCAGGGGAAAATGTCCTGCCAGAGAGTACACCTGTGCAAAGTCCAGCATATAACCTTCAAGACCTTTGCAGAGCTCTCCCGATTCAAGAAGTATCTTTACGTCCTCCATGTGGTGGGAAAGGACGTTTCTGGACTTTTCAAGAGCGTTCTGATACTCGCTGAAAATTACCGGACTGTTTTCGGGAAGATGGTCAAATATAGTTTCGGGACGCTCGTATGCAACAGGGAGATACTTGTCGATGTTTCCCAATTCAAGCCCAGTGTTTACCCGGTCGATGTCACGTGCAAGAGCGTTTTTAACGGCTTCTGCACGCTTTCCCCTCGCCGTCCCACGAAGCTTCTCAAGAGCGGATCTCAGGGCGTCTGTACTTTCAAAAAGGGTTTCCATAGCAGGAGCTATCCGGATATTTTCGATTGGGTCGGTGCGCCGCTGGGATTCAGGGTCAAAACAGGACATGGTGTCTATGTCGTCTCCCCAGAGCTCAATACGGATGGGGAAAGCCTCCTGAACGGGGAAAATGTCTATAATAGAGCCTCTCACCGAAAATTGGGAAGCACCGTCTACAGTGTCGCAGCGGGAGTATCCGGCAGCGATAAGACGTTTCATAAGGTCTTCGATGTTTATTTCCATTCCCCTGGAAATATTTATCGTCCTTGAAAGGAGCACATCTTTTGGCAGAGTTACCTGCATGACGGCTTCCGCGGAAGCGCAGACTATGATGTTTTCTCCCGCGGCTAACTTTGAAAGCACGCCCAGCCGGGAGTGTTCGTATTCCCGGGAGACAACCTCCACCGCAGTAAAGGTGAAATCCTTTGCGGGATAAACGTAAGAAACTGTCTGAGCCGCCAGAGCGTTGATGTCGTCGGAAAGTCGCTTTGCCGCGGCTTCGTCGTCGGTGATGATAAGCATGGGGGAGTCCGAGTGCAAACCAAGAGCGAAATGGGCTTTGTGTATAGCCGAAATGCCCGACACCGAGACAGGGGTCAGGCTGTTTTTCAGCGCGTCCGTCAAATCACGGAAGGGCACAAGGTTTTCTATAGCGTTTCTGAAAATATTTTGCATATCAGTAACCTAATTTCTGTATTTTTGCCGCCCCCTTGAGGGGGCTTTGCAAACTAAATTATTCGTATTTATTAAGGGTGGGGGTGGAAAAGCCCGCGGGGGCTTCCCCGCTTGGCATAATAAACACCTCAATAATGGGTTTCCAAAGGGGGCGCTTGCCCCCTTTGGCGGGGTCGAGGGGCAGAGCCCTCGCCGCCGTCCGCAGACGGCGGAACTC
>JAFLUJ010000161.1 GCA_022511485.1 Oscillospiraceae bacterium
ATGTCCTTTCGGGGTCAGCTTTATTATTCTATCACATACTTTTTCCTTTGTCAAGTACTTTTTTAAAAAAAGTGAAAAAAATTTCTGCGGAGCGGATATCCGCTCCGCAGATGTTCCATTAAACGAGGTATACAACATTGGGAACACTTTATAATAAACACATTCACAGCCGCAGCATGGCATACTGCGCATATTATACCGCGGCGGCGCTGAATATGATTTACCCTAATAATGTGCCCGATGCGAAAAAATTTATAACTGTAAAATTTAATCAATTTTTTCAAGGAAGAGCATAGGGTCGACGTGCTGTCCGTTCACACGCACTTCAAAATGGAGAGTTGCTCCGGTTGCATTTCCTGTTTTGCCGGAATAGCCTATAAGGTCTCCTGCCTTTACCTCATCGCCCTCCTGAACAAGACGTTCATTTAAATGGGTATAAAGCGTCATCAGCTCGCCTCCATGGTCGATAATTATATTATTTCCGTCTCCGTTGGTCGTAAATTCAGACCTTAAAATTTTCCCATCCGCAGCAGCATATACAGGAGTATCCTCAGGAACAGAAAAATCTATGCCCTTATGAAAATACGTTTCACCATTCTCATACACTATGTTTCCCTCTCCATATGGTTCGATACCATTAAGACAGGTATTCATAGGATCTTCAATTGGACATTTCAGAATTACATCCAGCTCGGAAAATGTTACAGCTGTGCTTTCTATGCTGACCTCAGAAACAGGGATCTCATCGGAAAAATTACTGTTTATAACAATTCCCCCACCGTCAATGTCGCTGTGTGAGATAACTCCATGAGAAACAACATCATCACCATCACTGAAAGAGTAGTACAAAAAGTCTTTTCCCTGCTCCATAGCCTCGCGCTCTTCATCCAGACGCTTCTGCCTTTCCTGTTCTTCCGCCCTGCGCTTTTCCTTTTCTTCCCTGAGCCTCTGCTGCTCCGCTGCATATTCATCTGAGGCGATCTCCTGTCCCACTGCCTTATGAACTGCTTCCGTAGAAACATTATGCTCACTTGTCTCATCGTCCTCCTGCGCCATATCTTTGTGAGGATAGCCATCCGTGATCTTCAGGTTATCTCTGACATAAATTTCAGCATTATCGAATCCGACCAGCTGTATTCCATATCCGTATAAATTATTTTTCGTGGGGACTTCTATCTCGAAATACATACCGTATTGCTTTTCATTGCCGCCGCACATTGCCGTTATGACCGTATTGCTTTCCCGGTATCTGCTGTTGTAGTCCGCTTCGGGAGATTTGTCATTGTCCTCGGTCATATAGATCTCCATATCAACTGCAATATATGTCAGGTCGTCATTTTCACCGTCACCGTCATAATCATCATAATGACCTACCCGAAGATCCTGTATGACAGCCTTTGTGATCTTATCCGGGTCAATATCTATGTCAACATCCCGCTTGCCGAAACCACCGGCATCAAAGACCATGGCTGTATCGTCATAATAAACCAGAAGATGTTTAAGTCCCACATCAATGTCATCCGGACGACGCTGAATAAATAATGTTTCACCGCTGCTGTTAGTGACTTCCACGGTCGAACGCTCAATAAGCGTTTCGGAAACCTCGTCCTCACTGACATTTCCGATGGCATCCGTACCAAGTACAGCGCAGGCTGTCAGGACTACCGCTGCGGACAGGATAACTCCTATCAGCTTCGGCTTTTTATATCCAAGAACATTTCTGACCCTCTCCTTTATACCAGTTCCCGCAAAAGCAAGAGGGAGAGCGGAAAGTCCGCTTCGTTTCATGGATACTTTTAAAAGAGCCTGTGAGTAGGATTTTTTCTCCTCTGCCCCCAGGATTTTCAGGACAGCCTCGTCGCAGGAAAGCTCCATATCCTTAGTCATAAGAGCAAATGAGAGCCATACTATGGGATTGAACCAATGGAGAGCCAGTCCCGCAAAAGCAAGAGGCTTGAAAATAAAGTCAAGACGTCTTATATGTACCTGTTCGTGAGTAATGATAAGCTCCTGTTCATTTTCCGAAAGACCGCAGGGAAGATAGATCTTAGGAGGGAAAAATCCTGCTGAAAATGCTGTGGGGATCATGTCTGTTTCGTATATGCCGTCTTCTGTTTTAATTGCCGTTTTCATTTTTCCCATAAGCCTGACGTAGGAAATTACCGCATACAGGAGCATTACCGACACTCCCGATACCCATATTATAAATAGTATAGTATAAACAGAACCGGTATCTTTCTTTTTTGTATTCTCATAGATGTCCGTTTTATTGAAATCCGCATTGCCGCTGTAGTCAACATATACAGGATCATAATCCATGGGAACATAGTTATAAGCATCATTATCCTCAGTGATCTCAGAAATACTCTGCTCCGGAACAGCATTGAAGATGCTCACTGCACTTTCCACCGATAAGGGACAGAGACACCGGAAAAACACCACAGCCCAAAGTATATACGACCAGCGTTTCGAGACTTTTTTCAAAGGTATCCGAAGCAGCATTACCACTGCCGCTGCTATCCCCGCCGTAAGGCTCGCCTGAAAAATAAGCTTTATAATGGATTCAGTCATCATTGATCCTCCTTTACTTCTGCCTCGTCGATCATTCTTTTTACCTCAGCAGCCTCCTCAGGACTGATCTTTCTGCCCTCCAGAAAGGCGGCTATGAATGCCGGAAGCGATCCTCCGAAATTTTTTTCTATCACGGTCTCGGTCTCGTATTTCGCAACCTGCTCTTTTTTTACAATGGCAGTGACCGTTGCGTCCACGTTCTGTACGAAGCCGCGCTCCGTAAGCTTCCGGATCATATTAAAGGTAGTGGATTTTTTCCACCCCAGCCTGTCGAGACATATCCTTGAAAGCTCTGTGGAGTTTACCGGCTCGTTTTCCCATATCACCGACAGAAATCTGTACTCCGCGTCAAAAAGCTTGTATTCTTCCATTTTACATACTTCCTTTCATATGTGGTTTATACTATTTTTGATCTGAAACATAGACATTGTCTATTGTTTGATCGGAAATTGGTTTATTGCAATAAACCTCTCTGTATATAAGTCTATCACGACAAACCTCTTTTGTCAATAAAAATACCGCACAAAATTTGTACGGTATTTTTGGTTTATTTTGATAAACCTCCATAAAAATAAAAATGATATGGAGCAGATCACCATCCTTTTACCTTTGTCAGAACGCCCTTATCCATTTCACATACAGTGTCGCAAAGAACCTCAATATCCTCGGCGGAGTGCGAAGCTATAAGTATCGTCTTGCCTTTCGCTTTCAGGTCGAGAAGATATTTCCGCATATCCTTTACCCCGTCCTTGTCAAGACCGTTCATAGGCTCATCCAGTATAAGCAGATCGGGATCTTCCATTATCGCCTGCGCAAGTCCCAGACGCTGGCGCATACCAAGCGAATATTTACGGACGTGCCGTTTCAGGTTCGGATCAAGACCCACCTGCTCCATTGTTTGAGAAATATCACTTTTGGAAATTTTCCCGTGAAGATCAGCAAGCAGCTTCAGATTTCTGAAACCCGAATAGTAAGGGATAAATCCCGGCGTTTCGATTATCAGACCCACGCTTTCGGGAAAGTCACAGTCCCTGCCGATGCGCTTTCCGTTTACGCTGACACTGCCGTTCGTAGGCTTCATAAAACCGCATATGCATTTCATAAGCATAGTTTTTCCGCTGCCGTTGCGTCCGATCAGACCGTGTATTTTTCCTCGTTCAAAATCAACGGAAACTTTTTTAAGTATCTCGTTTTTTTGCAGGGTGAGGTCAAGCTCCTTTACCTGTACCATTATTCTGCCTCCATTGTGTTTATGTTGTTTTTCTTCACCGCAATAATATTTGCAATTATTCCGACTGCTATCAGCGCCGCAAAGTAGATATAAGACTGATACATCGGCTTTACAGGCTCACGCAGAGCGGTGTCGTAGTGCAGCCACGTTATCGTGTTCGCCATAGGGAACGCCCACATCGCTTTGGTTCGTATCGCGGTAGTGAGCACTCCCGCCGCGATCACGCCAAAGGACGCAGCGATACCCGCGGTCTTCATGCCGCAGATACGGAAAAACATTATGACCAGCGACAGCAAAAACAGATACAGTATCAGCAGCAAAACAGTATGCAGCAGCGCGTAGGGAAAGCTCATCTGATTGTACAGGTTGGAGGGAAGATATTCCGACATAAGAGTAAACCGATCCTCGGGAAACATCGAAGAATATTTTGTGACCGTTTCGCTCCATTCAAAGCCCAGGAAGCCTTTTGAAGCGGTCATCAGACAGCACGCCGCCAGCATTCCGAGCACATATGCGGCGGCGGAGAACAGCGCCGCCAGCAGCTTCCCGAAGAGCCACGCAAGCCTGCCCGTTCGGTGGACGGAATACATCAGATGCGGACCCATATCGGGGAAATCCGAAATAAGTATCATAAACACCGACGGAAGGAACATCACTAACATCCCGGAGCTTCCCACTGCCACGAAGGATTCCGCAATGTTCAGGGGAAATCCCGTCTTGTCCGCACGAAGCAGCAGCTCGGTTATTACGATATTGTAGATAAACACAAGCAGCATTCCCACCGTGAGCATCCGCGGATCAATGAAAATGCGGCGGAATTCAGTCACCGCAACGGAAAGTACTTTATGCTTCATTTTTATGACCATGCTCCCGAAGGGAGCATCACTCCTTTCGCGACGTTATGTGCAGTTTTGCGCAGCAAAATTTCAGACGACAGTCTGAAAAGCACAAAACTCGCAGTTTGAAAATCAAAGATTTTCAAACTTAAGCCTCCGTATGCGAATAATACAGAACAGAATAAAAAGTATCACGACAAGACCCGCGTTTATCAGAAGAATCTTTTGTGGCTGATTTTCCGGATAGTTCAAAAAGGAATTGACCGCGTCCGGATCTATAAGCTCCGCCAGATTTGAGAGCTTTTCGTTGTATCCTGACGGGTCATCTGCCGCTCTGATGAAAAGCGATGCCGATAACTGATCCAGCGCATATTTCAGGAAAAACGGTATGCAGATTATCACGTATTTATTTTCGCAGAAAACGGACAGCAGCATTGCAGCAGCCGAGCACACCATCCCGTAAAAGAATGTTTCCCCAAGCTGTACCGCAATGCAAAGCAGCAGACCGCCTGCCTTATATATACCGTACATCCCGGTTCCCTGACGGAACATAAGCCCTGTGAAAAAGCTCACGTCCTCCGCCGTGTATGCCGACAGAGGAGGAAACATTACCGCAGTAAGGATCGCAAAAACTCCGCTGCCCAGCACCAGCACAAGCCCTCCGGAAATCAGAATGAACAAGCCGCCGCTTATGCTGTACCTGATCCTCCCGGTCCGATGGAGCGTCAGCCGCCACATACCGCTTTTGCGCTCGTCAATGCATATCCCCACAGCGGAGATCGAAACTATAACGGGCGCGAACATCGTCAGCCAACCGCGAAAGCCTGCGACGAACGCATTATATGAGCAGAGCTTCGCATCGGCAAGCATTGCTTTTTTTGAGTACTGAGCAAACATTTCGATAACGGTTTTTGTTTCGCCCTGAGGATCTACATAAAGCTCCGAGAACATACATATCGCCGCCGTTCCGATAACAGACAGCCAGAACACGGGAGAACGGAACAGCCTTTTAAAACAGGTCACAAAATACATCAGATCTCCCACCAATCTGTAACATAGTACTCTATGCTTCCGTTCACCGCATTTATATAAACGAAATACAAAAGGTTATCGGTCGTATTGTGACATTTGAATTTCCATACGGGAAAAGCTTTTTTAACGGAATTATCTCCTTCATTTACAGGATACATTCCCGAATACATAAGCTCCGCCCGGGACACCTGCAAATTCATTCCCGTACCGAATTTATCGGATAGTATCTGTACTGCATCCTCAAAGGAGATGACGCTGTCGATTTCTGCGTCCTCAGTGGCGGAGAATGCCGCATCGCCTACAGAAAACCTTTCAAATTTTCCGCTTTCCATTATAAATGCTGTCGGCATATACAGGTCATAGTTGTGATCTAATTTCTCTGAACGTGTGCTGAATCCGCCGTCGCCTTGGAATTCAAAGGAATCAAACCTTACGCCCTTGTATGACGGTGTCAGCGTAAAGGAGAAACCGTATTTTCCCTCGCCTATATCTATCACCTTGACCTGATATACATCCGGTTCAAGGGAGCCTCCCCAGCTGTACCCATTTTCGGTTGTGATTTTCCTTGCCATTTCCGCAGCTTCCTTTACCGAAAGCTCTGCATCAAGAATTTCATACCTGTCCCCGGAATCTACATTGAGGTAATTTTTCACGATTTCAAAATAATCGCTCTCAGACCGGAAAGCAACGTGATCCGGCATCTCATCGGGTTTGGCGCGGTTTATTATACCGTCATGAAATAACTCATGAACAGCGCCTTCTCCGAAGCGCAGCAAACAAAGGTAAGCCTTGTCTGTATTGACGGAGAGTTCAACAAAATCTTCGCCGTTCATAAGATCGTCAAAGTGCTTTGCAAGATCGTCTCCATAATAACTGCTCGGGTCATTCAGGTCTTCATAGACAAAGGTTTGGTATAGCTTTTCCTTGTCATCTTCTGTGTAAATATCCCCGAATTCATTGTCGAAAATTTTGTCGAATTTCTCATACAGCGTTTTGAAATCCATTTCGGCTTTTTTGAAAGTCAGGTCGTAAAGCGTGTCGGAGTCGGGTATCTTTACGGTAAGATCATCGGTAAAGTGAAGATTTGCATAGTCTGTGTTTTTCACGGTCTTTACCTGATCCTCAAGCTCTCTGCGCAGCTCGGAAATTTTCTGCAGCGGGATCTCCGGCAATTCAGGCTCGGAGGTTTCGTTGCTTCCCGCAATGCTTTGCGAAGTATCCACGACGCTTTGTGCAGTGCTATGCGAGCTATTATCTTCGTAAAGTGAATCCTTCCTGCTGCAGCCGGCAAACGTTAATAAAACCGCACCCGATAAAAAAACTGACAATACTTTTTTCATCATATCTCCCACCGATCTGTAATGTAAATTCACTATGTTTCTTTTATTTTATATATTTATATATCGCAAACTAATTATAATATTATTCTGCAAAAAATGCAATAACATAAAGATTACAAATGGTTACAGTTCAGTTACAATTATAGCAAAGACTTTGCTGTATAAATATTTCCTGATCTATTGATTTTATTTTAAATTTGTTGTATTATAATTAAAACAGGCTATAAGCCGTAAATAGCTGTTATTTTCACTAAGATTGGAAGAATATCTATGATAAGAATTGCTGTATGTGATGATAATGATATTACTTTAAAAAATTTGGAAAGCAGTATTTCTAATGCTTTTGCCAAATTTACAGATAGATATACTGTTTTGAAGTTTTCTGATGGAATAACATTACTTCATGAACATGAGAATAATCCGTTTGATGTTGTTTTCCTTGATATTGATATGCCTGTTATTTCGGGCTTTGATATTGCAGACAATATAAATAAAGACAGTGAAACATTTATTGTATTTCTAACGACACATGATGAGCTTGTGTATTCATCGATAAAATTTCAGCCGTTCAGATTCATAAGAAAGTCATATCTGCAGGACGAGCTTCCGGAAGCTGTTGAGGCATTGGTCAATGCATATAATAAACGGATGATGAGTACAAAATATAAATTTCAGACAAAAAACGGAGATGTTTTTCTTAATCTGCAAAAAATTATTTATATTGAGATCTACGGGCATTGGCTGAAAATATATACTGACAACGGAGAGACAATTGAATGCTACGGAAGTCTTACATCATTGGAAAGGCAGCTTGCGGAGTTTGATTTTATACGTACTCATAAAAGTTATCTTGTAAATTGCCGGTATATTTATTCGGTACAGACTAAGCAAATTATTCTTGACAATAAAACTGCAATTCCTCTTAGCAGGTATAAAGCAGAAGATGTCAGAAACAAATATCAAAAATATTTACGGAGCACTCTATGAATAACATATTTGAAAATATTGCATCCCTTACAGAATGTTTTATTGTTGTCAGATTCTCCAATCGCTTTTTAGGATTTAAAAATACAGAGCTTAATTGGTTAAAATCTTTACTTATTTTTAGTCTGCTTGCTGCTGATAATATTTTGCTCAGTCAGTTAAGCGGATTTGAAAATATCTCTGTTATACTGCTTCTGTTATTTACATTTTTGTATTCATTATTTTTTCTTGGTGGGAAAATTTACGAAAAGATACTTGCCGCTATTGTCCCTACAATAACTGCTTTGCCGATAAATCTTATTGTAATTCAAACGTTTTCTGCGTTGTCATATTGCAGTGCATCAGAATTAACAAATCAGGGCAGTGATCTGAGAATCATGGTTTTATTTTTCAGCAAGCTTGCATTCTTTTTTGTATGTGAGGTTCTGATAAAAATACGAAAGCGAGGAGGATATTCACTGAGCAAAGCACAATGGATCATCCAGCTTTCTTGTTTTTTGCTCTCGTTTTTAATTTCAAATTCACTCTGGAGTATTTCAAGAGCTTATACTGAAAGTCAGCCGCAGTTTTTGTTTGTATATATAATGATAGCGGCTCTTAATGTCCTGATGTATATATTACTGAATAAAATGCAGAGGGATAATATTGTAAAGGAAAAATATAACCTTGCTCAGGCAAATCTGAAATCTCAGGAGCGGCTTGTTATAGAGGCAAGGGAAAGATATGCGGAGATGCGTACGCTCCGCCATGATGTAAAGCATTGTCTTACAACATTAGCCGAGCTCATTGCTGATAAAAAAATTACTGAAGCAGAAAATTACATAGAAAGTGTCCTTAATGAAAAAATAAATACTGCCGCTTCCGGAGTAGATACAGGAAGTGTTATAATTGACGCCGTCATCAATAATAAAATTGCCTATTGCGCAAAAAACAAAATTGCAATGAAATGTCTTATTGATACAAGGCTTGGTGAAATAAATGATGTTGATGTCAGTATGCTTCTATCAAATATGCTGGATAATGCGATAATTGGCTGTAATGACAGCAGACCGCCTTCGGTTGAATTAATTATTGGCAGCAGAAAGTCATATACAGGAATTATTGTAAAAAACAGCATTGCTGTTTCGGTTTTGGCAAAAAATCCTGAGTTAAAAACAAATAAAAAGGATAAGGATGTTCATGGATTCGGAATTGATTCGATCAGAAAAATTGCTCAGAAGTATGGCGGAAGTGTAGAATTCAGTGAAAATGACAGTAAATTTATTGCAGAGGTATGGTTAAAAAATATAAAATGATGCTGTTTATGATATAGTAATGTTATTCGTGATAAGCGGATTGAATATTTGTTTTTTCATGTTATAATAAAATAAGGAAATAGGTCGGTGCGCTATTTGCAGCGCGTCATACGACAGTCACTATAATTTTAGTAAATATTAACTGATTTATACGTTTGATTCTGTGTAAAAGGTAGAATAATCAGAAATTTTGCTGAAAAGTGAAAAATTTCTCTCATTAAAATTGTTATATATATTGAAGGGAAAATTCAAGTATTAAATAAATATATTTTGGAGGGTTATATTATGTCTAAAAAAATTTGTGCAGCAATTCTTTCAGTAACAATGGCGGCGTCATGTATGACAGCCATTGTGTCGGCAGATTCGCTGGAAAACAAGGACGGCAAGATCTATTACACAGATGATAACGGAAATAATTTAACAGGATGGCAGGCTATTGACGGAAATAACTACTACTTTAAAAATGACGGGACAGCAATAACAAAGAATACAACAATTAATGGCGTGCGTTACAAATTTACAGCTGACGGCGTATGTACAGGCAAATTTACCGGTATCTCAACCAGAAACGGCAGCAAGTACTACTACAAAAACGGCATAATGCAGACTGGTTGGGTGACTCGCAATGATAAAACCTATTACTTTGGAAGCGATGGTAAAATGAGAACCGGTATTTATCAGACGGACAACGTCGAGTATGATCTGGGCTATGACGGTGAATGGGACGGCGTTAAGGGAAAAATTACAGTTCAACCTAATACGGTGGGTGAATATCTGACATTGACAGATTTTGCTTCTGCTGCTTCTGTTGAAGTCAGAGTCGGATTAAAAAAGTTCAAAACCCTTGAAAATACCGACAAGCTTTTTGAAATGCTTTCTGAATCATCTGACCGCTCCTTTGAATATGGCAGCAGTCCTTCATATGACGAGGTTGAATCTCCTCAGAATATTTACAGTAATTCTACAACAGATATTATGGTTCGTTTTAAAGACGAAAACGGAGTTGTTATCGGAGGCTGGTATTTTTCAAAGGATAAGAAAGGCAATGGTTATTTCTTTAATTACTTTCGCAACTTCGGAGCGGTTTTGAAAAGTTCGGATATTTATGATATGCTGAAGGATGCGTATAATCAATAATAATGCTTAAAAAGTAAGTAAATACAAAATAAACCATGGCATTTTGAATACCGTGGTTTATTTTTTATGCTTTTGTATTAAAAATCCAAAAACATTTATTACATTATTTGCATTTATATTTATATTAAAGTAGATATGACCTTATACGACGATAAAAGCAGACCTCCTTATAATATAGGAAGTCTGCCATACATGATCCGCTGTATTTGCCTTATTTATTCTCCTGTGTGCTGTTAGCAGCGATCTCCTTAATGGAAGTCACCATGCCAGCAAGTCCCTGAATTTCGGAGGGGATAATAATTTTCGTAGCCCGTCCGTCAGCAGCCTTTGCAAAGGCTTCCAGACTTTTAAGAGCAATAACATTATCATGGGGATCGGACTGATTCAGCTTTACAAGACTTTCCGCAAGGGCATTCTGAACAAGCTGAATGGACTCAGCCTCACCCTGTGCTTCAAGGATCTTCTGTTGTCTTACAGCGTCAGCACGAAGGATCATTGCCTGCTTTTCAGCCTCAGCGCGAAGGATCTCCGCTTCCTTTTCAGCCTCGGCACGGAGGATCTTGGACTCCTTTTCACCCTCTGCAACAAGAATCTGGGATTTCTTTTCACCCTCAGCCTGAAGGATCTTTTCACGTCTTTCACGTTCCGCCTTCATCTGACGTTCCATGGAATCCTGGATTTCCTTGGGAGGAATAATATTTTTAAGCTCCACACGGTTTACCTTGATACCCCATGGGTCTGTAGCCTCGTCAAGGATAGCAGTGATCTTTGCGTTTATAACATCACGGGAAGTAAGCGTCATATCAAGCTCCAGCTCGCCTATGATGTTACGCAGAGTAGTTGCCGTAAGATTTTCAATAGCGGAAAGAGGTCTTTCAACTCCATAGGTGTAAAGCTTAGCGTCGGTAATGCGGTAGAATACGACAGTATCTATCTGCATCGTAACGTTATCCTTTGTAATAACAGGCTGCGGTCTGAAATCAGCCACCTGCTCCTTGATGGAGACCCTCTTTGCTACCTTTTCAAAAAACGGTATAACATAATGAGGACCTGCCTGCAATGACCTTGAATATGTTCCGAGACGTTCAACAACATATTCGGAAGCCTGAGGAACAAATTTTATTCCTGCGATAAAAATGATGATCAATAAAATTACCAGACCAATAATGATGTACTCCATAAAAACATTCCTTTCAAATCACTTATTTTTTTGTATCGGACAAGTCACGCTCCACCATAAGCTTTGCCGAACGGACCTCCGTTACCCTGACTATTTCCCCATCGTTAATGACTTCTCCCGAGGAGGATACCGCAGCCCAGTTTACGCCTCCGAGACGCACCCTGCCTTTTCCGGAAGCATTGTCTATCGTCTCGGTAACAACTGCCGTCTTTCCGACCTCAAGTTCAGAGTTGGTAGGTATAAACTTTGAGGGAAATAATTTTTTCAGCAGAGGTCTTGTAAATACCAGCAGAAGTCCCGCCAGAAATACAAATATCACAAGCTGCCATATTACCGGCACTCCGATAGACGCCGCAATAAGCGCACCTACAGCTCCTACTGCAAACCATATTGAAACCAGCGCAAATGTAGCTGCCTCCAATATCAGTGCTGCTGCAAGAACTACTATCCATATAATTACCATACCATTCCCTCCTTATGAGAATTATAGAAATTTCAAAGGCAAGAAGCAAGAATATTTTTCCTACATTTTACTGTCTGTGTGAAATTTATTTTTGCGGATCTATACGCTCAATGAGTTTTTGAAGCTTCTTATCAAATGTGCATATATCATAATCCTCTTCCAAATGATACGCAGCAAGCAGACAGTCCACAAAATCAAGTGAAGTGTCTCTGTAAAGCTGCAGTCCCCTATGCAGTACATTGCCATGCTCAGTCTCTACGTTGTCTATCTCAATCAGCTTCAGCAAATCAGAAGCAGCAGAAACACGATCTTCCTGGTAGAATTTTCTCAGTGCAAAAACCACCTCTGCCGCTACTTCTGGAAGAAGCAGAACACGATTATTGTCAATGATCTTTTCTGCCCGCTCTGCCTGCTCCGGGACATCATCAGTAAGAAGCCGCAGGATCATATTGGCGTCAAGAATTATCATTCTTTTCTTCCTCCAAAAATCTGATATGCTTTTCAACCGCCGCCTCTGCCCATGCATCCTTTTCAAACGGTATCAGATCAGGGTTTGCAACATCATGCAAAATTCCACGAATAGAAGCCGCTGTTTTTTTAGCTTTCGGCTTTTCCTCATGGATCATTCCATCGAGAATTACAAATAACGCTCTTATCTGTTCTTCATTCAAAGAATCAACCATACTGTGAACCTTATCTTTTGTACTCATAAGAAAATCCTCCTTTGCCGAACACTTTGTATTCGCCTTTATATCAAGTCATGCACTCTCCGACTGCTCATCAGTTTCCGGAAGGGATCTAGACGCTTCCCCCTGCTTTTTCCTGCCGAGGACGATAACACTCAGCGGATCTGCCTTGTACTCGCCCTCTATTGTACGCAGAGGTTCAGTTCCCGCCCTTGTACCGTCAATGTAGACCTCATAGCTTCCGAACGCATAAAGATCCACCGGATAATCATTTGGATTGAGGAAAACCACGATCTCCTCAAACTCATTGTCACCATAAAGAAGAAAACCAACAACACGATTCGGAAGATTATCAATAAAGCGCATCTTCTCTCCGATCTCCTGCTTGTCAGCCATACGGAAAGCACTGTGAGCCTTCCGGAAAGCAATAAGTCCCCTGTAATATTCGTAAACATCACGGAACTCCGACTTTCTGTTCCATTTAAGACTGTTTATAGCGTCAGGAGAATTATAACTGTTGTGGTCAAATGTGTTTCCTCCCGGAAGGGGCTTGGAACGCAGAAATTCCTGTCCCGCCTGAATGAACGGTATGCCCTGTGCAAGGAAAACCATAGCCGCAGCCATTTTATCCATGCTCTTGCGCTTTTCAATGCTGTCAGTGCTGTTTGTGTAGTAAAGCTTATCCCACAGAGTAAGGTTGTCATGAGCCTCCACATAATTCACCGACTGAGCGGGAGTATCCGTCCATGCGTATTTATCCATCTGAGGAAGCTGGGGATGCGATATCCTTCCGCACATTATCTCCTTGACGTTTTCCTCGTTTCCTGTTGCACCGTTGACGTATCCGGAGATCCTGTTCTCAAAATTATTTCCCTTTACAGTATCCCGGAAATCATCGCTGAAATATCCGAAATCCGGAGTGTGTCTTGCCTTTAATTTCATGCCGCGGAGGTTCCAGTCCACAGGAGAATCTCCTCCTGCCCAACCTTCGCCGTAAAGGATAACGTTGGGATTTATCTCCTTCAGACGTGCGGAGATAATATTAAGAGTGTCAATATCGTAAAGTCCCATCAGGTCAAAACGGAAGCCGTCTATTTTATATTCTGTAGCCCAGTAAACAAGACTGTCAACAATGAATTTCCGAACCATGGCACGCTCGGTGGCGACTTCATTTCCGCAGCCGCTTCCGTTGCTGAAATGCTCTCCCTTTTCGCCCCAGAGCCTGTAATAATATTTGGGATAAATTTTATTGAAGCAGGAGTCCGCAGTGGCGAATGTGTGATTGTACACAACGTCCATAATAACTCCTATACCCTTGCTGTGGAGAGCATGGATAAGCCGCTTTAATTCAATAACCCTTGTTCTGCCGTCAAATGGATTTGTGGAGTAAGAACCATTGGGAGAGTTAAAATTCCTCGGATCATATCCCCAGTTGAATTGGGGACGCTGTAAATTCGTCTCATCTACCCTTTCATAATCAAATATAGGCATAAGCTGAACATGAGTTACGCCCAGATCCTTTATGTGATCTATCCCTACGGAGTCTCCCGCAGCGTTTACAAGACCCCTTTCAATAAATCCGAGGAAACGTCCCTTATAGCAGAAGCCTCCGCTGGGGTCAATGGAAAAATCCCGGACATGAAGCTCGTAAACGCAGGCGTCAGTATATTTATCAAGTTTCACATAGTCATGATTCTCCCAGCCTGTGGGATTACAGTTTTCTGTGTTGAGTATCATTCCCATCGCACCGTTCACACCTACAGAACGGGCGTAAATATCTACGGTCTCATTTTCTATGCCGTCATTTGTGACAGCATATGTATAGTATAACCCATCGAGGTCTCCTAATGCTGTAAATGACCAGACGCCATTATCTCCCTTGGTCATTGATACTTTTTTGACAGGATTTTCCTCCCGGCAGTCTCCGTAAATATGCAATTTAACGTCCTCCGCCTCGGGAGCCCACAAACGGAACTCCGTCTTTTCTCTGCTGTATATTGCTCCCAGCTCACCGTCAAAGGCGTATTTTTCATCAATATGCGTAAACAAAATAACACTTCCTTGTAATTTTTGATCTGTCAGCAAAAGCTTGCATACCCATATTATTATACAATAAAATAACCGATATGTAAATACTGCTTATAACCAAAATATATCACCTTGTTATGGTAAATATGATGTAATACCCGGATTTAATGCCGGATACAAAAGAATGCCGCACTTCTTAGAAGAACTGACAAAATATTTTTTCAGAACACTTGACAAAACAATGCAATAAGGTTATAATAAGTGTAATGATGTTTGATTGCTCATCTATCGTGAGTGCCTCGCAGCTCGTAAAAATGGCGAACTTTGTATCGTGAGTGCTTCGCAGCTCGTAAAAATGGCGAACTAAAAAGCAATCATTTATGGGCAAGGCAACTTGTCCATTTTTTTTAGGAGAATAATATGGATATTAATTTTTACAATGTTGATTTGAATTACATTGAATTTTTAAAAAAATATGAAACGTCACACAGAGGGTTTACAAGAGTACCAAATGTTAATTATCATAGCGGAAATAATAAGTTTTTTTATGGTACAGTTCTCAATGTTAATGATATAAATTATTTTGTTCCGGTTTCTTCAAAAATTCATTCAAAGCAAGATGATTTGTTGATCAGAGCCAAGAACAGACCAAATTTAATTTACGGAACATTAAGATTTGCATATATGCTCCCAATACCAAAAGAATGTTTGAGCTTATTTATTCGTGATGAAATAAATGATCATCAGAAATCATTAAGAGTAAAAAATGAATTAGCATTTTGCAGGAGAAACAAAGATAAAATTGCATGGCAGGCAGCGCATACATATGAAAGAATTGTCAGTAACAAAAGCAATAATTTAACTCATAATTCCTGTGACTTCAAGCTCCTGGAGCAAGCTTACATAGAATACTGCATCACAAACAAATTAGAATGCCCGCAAGCTGCCGGACCAGACATTGCCTTAACGAATCCTTGACATACTATTACTTATTTAGTATAATTATTTTGGAAAAATATCAAAAAAGGAGCATGATAATAATTATGAAAAAACAAAAAATAATCTGTGCAGCTCTTGCCGCTGCGCTTATTGCAGGATCATTTGCAGGTTGTAAGGATAAAGATACGGCCGGAGATAATACCACTGCGGAAAATCCTTCAAGCACTGCTGCCGAAACAGAAGCTGAGGTGGAGACTTCCTCGCCGAAGGTCTCTGTCGAAGGAACAAAATTTATGGTTGACGGCAAGGAATTGTACATCAACGGAGTAAACACTCCCTGGGAAAACTGGAACGATTTCGGCGGAAACTTCGATCCCGAATTCTGGGATTTCCATTTTGCCGATCTCCATGACATCGGAGTAAACTCTGTCCGCGTCTGGATAAACTGCGCCTCTATGGTCAGCATAAAGCTGAGAAAGGAGACCGGCGAGGTATACAAGGTAACGGACGAGCACTGGCAGCACGTAGACAAGCTGTTTGAGATCGCCGAAAAGCACCAGATATATCTTATGCCCACACTTCTTTCCTTTGACCATTTCAAAAGCACCGATTCGGCAGATCGCTGGAGAATGATGGCTACAGACGATACCGCAATGCAAAGCTACATTGATATGTATGTGAAACCATTTACCGAGCGTTACGGAGCTAATCCCTACCTGCTTGGCATCGACCTTATGAACGAGCCTGACTGGGTACACGAAAACGAGGAGTGCGGAAAGCTTCCCCTTGAAGACCTTTCAAAATTCTTCGCAAAATGCACCGCAGCTATCCATGAAACAAATCCGGACACACTGGTTACCGTCGGCATAGGAATGATAAAATATAATTCCGACAACGAAAAATATGACAGGAATATTGTTTCCGATGAGGTAATGAAATCATACGGCGGAGAAAACGCCTGCCTTGATTTCTATTCTCCCCACTATTACAACTGGATGAAGGGCTGGATGGGATGTGCATATGATATGTCTCCCACAGATTTCGGACTTGACGGAACAAAGCCTATGTTCATCGGAGAGACAAGCGCCGAGGGAGGAGAGACTCTTGCCGAAGCATATGAAAAATGCTATAACAACGGCTGGAACGGCGTTATGATGTGGATGTCCAACGACGGCGCAAACCACGCAGCCAACTGGGCTGACATCGAGGAAGCTACCAAAAAAATAGAAGAGCTTATCCCGGAAAAAGTTTTCCCCATTGGTAAAAAATAAGAAGCCTGTCTCTGGTGTTTTTCTTTGAGATCTTCATATAATACAGCTTGAAAGATAAAATCAAAGGAGCTGTTTGATATGAACAGATTTTTCAGCACACCCAAAAGGACAGTGATCTCCACAGCCTGTATTGCTGTTGTTATCATTGCAATTGCATCGCTTATAAGCACAGCCCTGACAAAAAATTCCCATGTGGGAGGAATAAACGCCAGTGCTGAGACCTCGCAGGGCGGATCAAAGGACGGCTATATAGGCTCAAATCATGCAAAGACCATCGCTCTTGAACACGCCGGTCTTGCAGAAAATGACGTCAGACTTTTGCGTGCAGGACTTGAAATGGACGACGGTATAATGGTATACGATGTCAGCTTCCGCTCAGGAAGAACGGAGTACGAATACTCCATTGACGCTGTTACCGGAGAGATCATCGAATTTGATATTGACCGTGACTGATACGAAATATATTTCTTAAAATCACAAGGAGCTGTTATGCTTTAAAATAACGGCTCCACAATTTTTATACTTGATTTCCAAACACCGAAGTATTATAATTATAATATAAACTATCACAAATATACGAGGACTGATACAATGTCTGTAAAATACATAATTTTTGACATGGACGGAACACTGCTGGACAGCCTTTCTGTCTGGGCTGATTCCGACCGTGAATTTATAAGCGACCTCGGACATAATTATGACCCGGTACATTCCCTTGCAATGAAAAAGATGCACTTTGACTCTGCCTGTGATTATCTGGTGGAGACCTTTTCCCTGCCCTTTTCCTCCCGGGAAGCAGGAAGACGCATATTGGAGATCGTAGAACACCGCTATCTTAACGGTATCCCGCTTAAAGACGGCGCGGAGGAGTTTATCAAAGCCGCACACAAAGCGGGGATAAAAATGTGCATTGCAACGTCCAATAAAAAATCCCTTGCAGAAGGAGCTCTGCAAGGACTTGGGATAATGAAATATATGGAGTTCGTTCTCACCTCGGACGAAGTAGGCTGCGGAAAGGAATCTCCCATGATATTTTTAAAAGCCGCGGAAATGCTTGGAGGGACGCCCGACCAGACCGCCGTTTTTGAAGATTCCATCCATGCAGTCATGTCCGCCAGGGAAGCCGGATTTCATGTTGTGGGAGTGTACGACCCTCTCTGCGAGGATGAGTTCGCGGAGATCGAAAAAAACGCCCACAGAACGATAAAGTCGTTTACAGAATTAACTGAATTATGATACAGCGTATTATTTCTGTGCTCTTACTGGGGAAAACCTTTCTGAAGAAAGGTTTTCCCCAGACCCCTTTCCAAA
>JAFLUJ010000104.1 GCA_022511485.1 Oscillospiraceae bacterium
CCGATATTTCCGAACCGGACACATCGGAAGCAGACGTTACGACAGTAACGTCCCGGACGGCAGCAGAGACTGGGAAAAATACCGAAGCTCCTAAGACGACTCCTGCCGAAACAGCTCCGCCGGTTACCACTACAACTACTGCGGCTACAACTGCAAAGCCACCGGCTCAGGTGGTCATACCAAAAATAAAAATGCCTGAGTCTCCGGGAACAAAAACTCTCACCGGAACAAACGCCGAGGTGGACTACAGCAACGCCGCCGAGGGCTATATTTCCGCTCTTTATTCCGGCAGTGCGGACGGAGGCAAGATACGCATAAAATGCGGCAATGTCCAGTACGACCATGATCTGACCACAGGAAAAAGAGAGTATTTTCCCCTTATGGACAGCGGAAACTATTCGGTAAAGGTCTACGAGCACGTCACAGGAGCAAATTATGCCCAGCTGCTTGACGACAGCTTTGATGTGACCCTGAGAAGCACTACGGAAATGTACCTTTATCCGAATAAATATATTACATTCAGCAGCAGCTCAGCCTGTGTGAAAAAAGCTGCGGAGCTGTGCGCCGGCGAAACTGACGATGTGGAGAAGATCGCCCGGATATTTACATATCTCACCGATACTATTGTATATGACAAGCAGCTTGCAGCTACAGTTCAGAGCGGTTATGTGCCTGACCCCGATTCCACCCTTTCTGCAAAGAAGGGGATATGCTTCGATTATGCTTCGCTGTTTGCGGCGATGTGCCGTTCCCAGGGGATACCCGCAAGACTTGTTATCGGCTATGCAGCACCGGACATCTATCATGCATGGAACGAGGTCTACACCGATGAGACCGGCTGGATAACTCCGGAGCTGTTTTTTAAAAAGAAGGGTTACAATATTGCGGATGCCACTTTCTATGCAAGTAATCCGAACAAAGAAAAGATAGCTGACTATATTTCCAATGACGGAAACTATACAGCTATGTACAGATATTGAGGAAGGGGTAAATTGATTATGGCGCTTAAAATACTTACCGATGAAGAGACTGCTTTTTTCTGCGAACAGCTTGCTATGCTTCTGGAGGCAGGTATCCCTCTTGCGGACGGAATGGAGATACTTTCCGAGGACGCCGGAGACGACAGATTCAGGGAGATCTCCGGAATCCTTTCGGAGCATATGAAAGAGGATGTAGCCCTTTTTGAGGCTATGGAACGTTCGGAGCTTTTTCCCGACTATGCTGTAAAGATGGTGAAAATAGGCTCTGTTACCGGACGTCTGGAGGACGCTTTAAAGGGTCTTTCCGATTATTATTCCAAGCGCGCCGATCTGCGTCAGACGGTAAAAAGCGCGGTTTCCCATCCGCTCATACTTTTAGCCATGATGACTGCGGTGATTGTGGTGCTGGTCATCAAGGTAATACCTATGTTCAGGGATATTTTCTCCCAGTTTGACGACAGCGCCGCCAGTACCATTGAGGAAAGTGTTTCCTTTGCCTATACTTTAGGCACTATAGTAATGATCGTTCTTGCGGCGGTGCTTATCATAGCTATCCTTATTGCAGTCCTTATGGGTATACCGTCCACAAGACGGGGACTTTCAAGGCTCTTTTCCAATTTTGTATTTACGAGAGGTATGTCCGAGGCAATGGCTATGGCGGATGTTACAAACGCCATGACTATGATGGCAGAGTGCGGGATCTCACCGGAGCAGTCTCTTGAGCTTACGGAGGGTCTTACAGAAAACAAAAGGGTACATAACCGTATCAAGGAATGTGAAAAGCTTCTGCTGGACGGTGCGTATTTTGCTGACGCAGTAAGGGATTCAAAGCTTCTTCCGGGAGTGTATGCACATTCTCTTAAGGTGGCGTACAAGTCAGGAGCTATAGATTCAGCATGGGAAAAAATAAGCGTCCGCTTCGGACAGGAGTGTGACAGAAAGATATACGGTGCGGTATCCTTTATCGAGCCTGTAATAATTGGTATACTCGCTGTAATAATCGGATCAGTTTTACTGACTGTAATGCTTCCTCTGACAGACATAATAAGCAGTGTGGGATGATCAGGCAGCACCGCGCAAAGAACGGCAGATGTCTCAGGCGGCATTGCCTATGAAAAGAGGGGTCTTATGAAAAAAACAGGCATAAACAAGCTTACAGTTTTTTCGGTGGTTTTGTTTGCTGCTATAATGGTATGGCTTGTGGTTTCTGTGGGAAATGCAGGAAAGTCGGCGGAGAAGAACCGCTCCGATTCTATGTACACTACGATAATGAACAGCGCCTCTCTTTGCTATTCGATCGAGGGAGAGTACCCTGTTAATATTGAATATCTGGAAGAAAATTACGGTGTAAATATTGATCGTGACAAATATGTAGTCCATTATGAGTATTTCGGGGCGAATATACGTCCGACGGTGACGATTATGGAGCGGGGAAGCTCCGGCGGGCAGTCCGCATAGGACTATTAAGGTAACAGTTAAATACGACAGGTCTGTAAACTCCTTTTGAGCTGTCAGACAAATTTATTGAAAGGGACGGGGGAAATGAACAAGCTTGGTTCAAGACAGCTGACAGATACAGTAAGCTCAGCGGGAAGCATGGTGCTGTTCCTGATCTTTACGGTCTGTTGTCTTATTATAATCACTGTGGCAGCGTCCGCTTACGGACGTATTTCGGAAAACTATGAGGATACCTTCAACTCCGCTGCGGCGGTGAGGTATGTCACAAATAAGCTGCGCTCCTGCGAGGGGGCGGAGGTACTGCCTGACGGTGATATAGTGCTTTATTTTTCCGGGTATAAGACCATCATTTATGAGCGGGACGGTATGCTGTATGAACGGCTTTTTCCGGCCGGGGCGGAGGTCTCTCCCGAGGGCGGAGAGGCGGTATTCCGGGCTGAAAATTATTCGGCTATGCTTTTCGGAAGCGATATGATCTCAGTTTCGGCGTCAGGCAACAGCGGGGATATTTTTACTGCCTATTGTCATATTCCTGATATTGGAGGGCTGGATCAATGAAAAGTCCTGTTAAGGCTTCGGCAAAGCCGGGATATTTTAACCTGTTTTTTCTGGAAATGATAATCGTGCTGCTGTTTTTCTGCATCGCAGCTGTGGTAATACTGAGGACCTTTGCTGTTTCCGACAGACTTGCACGGGAAAGCAGACGGACGGAAAGCATGGCGTTCTGTGCACAGTCGGCGGCGGAGCTGTATTCGGAAACATACAGCATTGCGGAAGCTGCGGAGGAAATGTTCGGCATTTCCGGAATGGATAATGCTTCTCAGATAACGATACCGCTGAATGAACGGTGCGTATATGCAGGCAAGAATCCGGCTCTGTTCATGACCATGAGCGAAACAAGGGAAAATATGAACGGCGGAGTGATGTTCACATTATATATTGATTTTAAGGATGCTGACGGTGAAATTGTATACCAGGTGTCCTCCGGAGCTTATAAGTCAAATTCGGCAAGGGATGGTGTATGGCTATGAAAGGTAAGACCGAACGTCCTGTAGGTATCGGCACAGGGTATCTTTCGATCATGATGATCTTCGTGGTGCTGTGTCTTACGCTTCTGGCGGCGCTGTCCTATTCCACTGCTTCTACGGAAAACGGCTACAGTCAGAAAAGCGGTGAATATACAAAGGCTTATTACGCTGCTGATCTTGCGGCAAAGCAAACTCTTGCCGCTGTTGACAGTGCAGCTGCAAAATATGATGATTACACCGACTTCATGCTTCTTGCAGAGCTGGACGAGATCGAAGGCGTGGAATATACTGTTCTTATGAATGGTCTGGAGGTACGGTGGGTAACACCTGTCAATAAAAGTCAGAGCATAAGCTCGGCGGTGAGATATTCGGGCGCAGGTTACGAAATGCTGGAGTGGCGTACTGTTTCGGTCAATGATATTTCCGATAACCACCTGAATGTCTGGAGCGGCGAATAATCGTGGTGTTTTACCACAGTATACAAATATTTTATTTATGTAGAAGGAGTAAATTTTTTATGGACATCAAGAAAATTCTTGTTGACGCTGTAGAAAAGGATGCGTCGGATATTTTTATTGTTTCGGGTGCTGCTCTGGCGTTCAAGATCGGCAGCCGGGTCGCTGTCCAAAGTGATGAGCACCTCATGCCTGATGATACAAAAAAGGCTGTTATGGAAATTTTCGAACTGGCAGGAATAGAGATAAAAAGTCCGGACGACCTCCGGAATGAAATGGATTTTTCCTTTTCTATAGCGGGAACAGGACGTTTCAGAGCTAATATTTACCGTCAGCGGGGCTCTTTTTCGGCGGTGCTCAGATGCGTTCCATTCGAGCTTCCCGATCCGGAAAAGCTTGGTATTCCGGAAAGCGTCATGGGACTTTCCGAAGCCAAAAGCGGTATAGTCCTTGTGACCGGCGCTGCGGGCAACGGAAAATCCACCACACTGTCCTGCATGATAGACCGTATCAATTCAAACAGCGAGGGTCACATAATAACCATCGAAGACCCCATAGAGTTTCTTCACAAGCACAAAAAATGCATAATCAGCCAGAGGGAGATCAACATTGACACCAACAGCTATGTTGACGCCCTCAGAGCGGCTCTGAGGCAGTCTCCAAACGTTATTTTAGTGGGCGAGATGAGAGATTTCGAGACCATAAATATCGCAATGACTGCTGCCGAGACCGGCCAGCTTGTGCTTTCCACCCTGCATACAAACGGAGCTGCAAATACAGTGGACAGAATTATAGACGTTTTCCCCACCAATCAGCAGCACCAGATCCGCATACAGCTTTCCATGGTCCTGCGTGCTGTTGTCAGCCAGCAGCTTGTTCCTGCAAAGGACG
>JAFLUJ010000105.1 GCA_022511485.1 Oscillospiraceae bacterium
ACGTTGACAATTCCGGAAATGAGCAGGCATATCAGCGGAGTTTTCGTATTGCCCTGACTACGGAAGATCGCAGATGCAAAGTTATACAGCAGTATAACGGGCATTCCCGCTATGTACACTCGGAAATACAGCAGAGCCATCTCGAATACATTATCCGGTATGGACATGAGGCTGAGGATGGGGCGGGAAAGCGCCTCGCAGATCAGGGAAAAGACAAATCCGCACAGGACGGCAAACAGCAGGGCAGTATGTACTGTGCGTTTCACACCCTCCGGACGGTTCTGTCCGATAAACCTTGCGATGACAACATTCGCACCTATGGAGATTCCGGTAAACAGATTGATTATAAGAGCTGTCACCGGACTGTTGCTTCCTACCGCTGCCATAGCGTTCTTGCCTACGAACCGTCCTATTACGGCAATGTCTGCTGCATTGAAAAGCTGCTGGAGAATACCTGTTACCGCAAGTGGAATGGCAAAATATAGTATTTTATCTCCTATAGAGCCGTTCAGCATATCCAGCTGCTTTGAGTTTTCCTTTGTATTGCTCATGTGGAGCAAACTCCTTTCGTGCGTACAGATTTTTCCCCCGTAAAAATGAGTACAGACCATACTCTGTACTCATTTGAAAACATTAATATTGGTTAAATCGTGAATTCGGCTGAAAAATTGTCCCCCACAAGTCTGTATTTTCCGGCAGGAAGTCCCCCGTACATATTTAAGAAACAGGTTATTTCCGCCGATTCCCCCGGAAAAAGGATAAGCCCGAATCGCGAATAAATTTTTTCCCCCGGCATACGGGGCACAGGATACCACTTTTCATCAAAAAAGTCGATTCTGAAAGCTTCATTATATATCCAGCCCTTTTCGCTTTCATCATTGCTGTTATTGGAAAGCCGGACTACTATGACATCATCGCTCTGATCTGCAAGCTCCGCTGTAATATTTTCCGGAGGCTCGACAGGATCTTCCGCAGCTTCAAGATGATCTGTTATCCAGCCGATTTCATCCCGGCATAAGAAAAACGCGCACGGCATTGCGGCAACAGCGTGATCCCATACTTTCTCATACATCCATTCATAGCTGTTTTTCAGCGTTTCAAAATCAAAGTCAAAGCTGTAAGCTTCACCATCCTGTGTTATCCAGTATCCGTCCGACCATGCAGCTTCAAGATCAAGACCGTCACCGTCAATTATTTTAAATCCGTATACAGGTAATTTTATTTGTCTTGGAGACCATTCCTCCGTCTTTTCGACCGGAACAGCTGAGATCATGCTCTGAATTTCATTTAAAGCCTCTTCGTCAAAAATTACCTGTTCCGTGATATTCTGTCCGTTATAGACATTAAGCGTCAGAGATATAATACTTTCTCCCAGAAGTGTATTATACTCGACCGGAATGACCTCGTTATGTTCTGTACCGACCGTAGTTTCTTCCGTTATTGACGAGACCGGAGCTGTCGTATCTGCCGGTGGTACGCTTTCGGAGGACGTCTCACATCCCGAAAGCAGGGAAATAGAGATCAATACCGAAGTAAATACGGCACTATTTTTCATAGCAATACCCCTTCATATCTCATTGCGGTTTTCAAGAGCCTTGAACAGTGTGACCTCATCTGCATACTCCAGAGTTCCGCCTATGGGAAGTCCGAAGGCAAGCCTTGTGACCTTAACTCCCAGCGGTTTCAGCAGCTTGGAAATATACATAGCTGTGGCTTCTCCCTCAACAGTGGGATTTGTTGCCATGATGACCTCGGACACGTCGCCCTTTCCGATACGGGAAAGAAGCTCCTTTATCCTTATCTTATCGGGAGTAACGCCGTCAAGAGGGGATATAAGCCCATGGAGAACGTGATAGACCCCTTTGTATTCGTTTGTCCGCTCAAATGCAGAAATATCTTTGGGAGTTTCCACAACGCAGATAGTGCCCTTGTCCCGCGAATCGTCCCCACAGATAGGACAAAGCTCTCCCTCTGTCAGATTCTGACATTCAGAGCAGCATTTTATAGTGCTGTGGGCATGGAGGATCGCGTCTGCAAATGCCTGAGCCTCCTCCTCGGTCATGCTCATAACATGGTAAGCGAGCCGCTGGGCGCTTTTCATACCGATGCCCGGCAGCTTCGCAAACTGCTCCGCCAGAAGAACCAGCGGCAGAGCTGTACTGTTAGCCATATAAAATAATACCTCCGATTATCGGAAATCAGAACAGTCCGGGGAAAGAAACTCCGCCTGTGATAGCTCCCATTTCTTTTTCCGTGGTCTCCTCGATTTTTCTGATAGTATCGTTAAATGCGCTGATGATAAGATCCTGGAGCATCTCAACGTCCTCCGGATCAACCACCTCCGGCTTTATAGTCAGGCTCTTGATGGACTTTCTTCCGGTGAGGGTCACTTCGACTGCTCCGCCGCCTGCTGTTGAGGTGAAATCGCGGTTTTCGATGTCCTCCTGAAGCTCGGTGATCTGAGCCTGCATTTTCTGTGCCTGTCTTATCATTCCGTTCATATTCTGGGCTCCTCCGCCCATTCCCTGAGGTAATCTTGCTTTCATTTTTTTACTCCGTTTCTCCGCCGTTAAAATATTTAGAATATGTCTTTTCGGCAAATTTTGCCGCAGGCTGCGATTTGCTCCGACGGTGAGCATTTTTCATATTTATCGACCCGATCAGGGCGATTTTGCATATTAATTGATGGGAATATTTCCCTCCTGTGCCTTGTTCAGGATACTTTGCAGCTTGTCTCCGCTGTCAGCAGCGGGAGCAGTACATTTTGCCCTGATCTTATAGGTCTCTCCCGTTACCTGACGTATGGCTTCCTGAAGCTTGGCAGCGTTTTCCTTATTTTTAAGAAGCTGCATGAAAAAGCTGTTTTCAGTGAATATCAGCATGAAGCCTCCGCCCTTTTTGGCGTAAGATCCCGTCAACGCTCCGTTTACCGAGGGACATATAACAGCAAATTTTTCCAGAATGTCCTGCCATCTGTCCTCGTCAGTGAAATCTTCTGCCTTTAGCTTCGTGAAGTCGCTGTTTTCCTGCTTGGAAGCATACGCAGGAGGCGCAGGCGGCGGGTTATAGGCAGGCTGCCGCGGGGGAGCGTATCCTCCCTGAGGAGCTGCTGCAATACGCTGCTCCAGTGAATCTATCCTTGAAAGCAGTTCGGTATCGGGAGCTGCGGCTTGCTTTGGCTGACTGCCGGAGCAAAGCTTCAAGAGACACATTTCCATCTCCACACGCTTTGCACTGACCCGGGCAAGACGTTCATTGCTGGTTTGCAGAACGTCCAGTATGCTCATTATCTCTTCCAGAGAAAGCCGTTCAGCCAGAGCCTTTATGCGTTCAAGCTCACTTGGCATACAAACAAGCAGACCGAGATTTTCCGGAACTGCCTTTGCAAGCATAACATCACGGAAACGGGCTATAAGCTCGTCGCAAAGCTTCTGCATATCCTTGGACATACCGTAAAGCATATCAATGACACCGGCTGCCTTGGCTGCATCACGGTCAGCCACAGCGTCAAGGATGTCATAGACAGGCTCTCTGCCTGCTATTCCTGCCGCGCCGGAAACTATATCAACAGTAACGTTTTCGGAGAAAGCTATGCACTGGTCAAGGAGGGAAAGGGCGTCGCGCATACCTCCGTCGGCAGTTTTTGCGATAAGCTCCGCTGCCTCTGGTTCTAAGGAAATATTTTCCTTTTCAGCCACCTGCATGAGCCTGTCCTTTATATCGGCGGGAAGTATCCTTCGGAAATCAAACCGCTGACACCGGGAAAGTATAGTAGGCGGGACTTTGTGTATCTCTGTAGTTGCCAGAATAAACTTGACATGAGGAGGAGGTTCTTCCATGATTTTCAGGAGGGCATTGAAAGCCTCTCTGGTCAGCATATGGACCTCGTCTATAATATATATTTTGTACTTGCATCTTTCTGCGGTATAGACAGCTCCGTCACGGAGGTCCCGGACGTCGTCCACGCCGTTGTTGGAAGCAGCGTCTATTTCAATAATATCAGCAAGAGCGCCGTCGTCGGCGTCTCTGCATATCTCACATTCAAGACATGGATTGCCGTCCCTTGGGTCAAGACAGTTAAGGGATTTCGCCAGAATACGGGCACAGGTAGTTTTTCCCGTACCTCTTGAACCGGTGAAAAGGTAGGCATGGGCGGTCTTGTTGTTTATGAGCTGATTTCTCAGAGTAGTGGTTATGTGGTGCTGGGAAACAACGTCGTCAAAGGTCATGGGACGGTATTTTCTGTACAGCGCCTTATACATTTCACTCACTCCTTATCTGATCAGATCTTCCGCCTCTCCCACACGTCCTGCACGTATCTTCATATTTGGGTCTATCTCGTCCAGAAGTCCCACCGATTCGGCGATATTGCAGTAGAATATCTTGAAGCCGTTTATGTCGTCCATATTGCACATAAGCGCCCGTTTATAGTATTTCCTGCTGTCGTCAAGATTTTTCATCTGCAGGCAGGCGAGAGAGCAGCCTCCCAATGCGAAAGCATAGTTTCTGCCCTCGTCCACTGCTCTGGTAAAGCACTCAAACGCCTTTTCTCCGTCACCCTTTTTCAGGTATGCAATACCCATATCGGTGTAGATAAAATCAAAGTAAGCGTCCCGCTCAGCCAGTATGTTATAATATTCCAGAGCCTCGTCAAAGCTGCCGTTCTGGGTCAGACATCTTGCTGTCAGCAGGTATGTATCATTCAGCTTAAGACCATTATCCAAAGCCTGACGGAAATATCTTGCTCCGTTTGAGGGATAACCCATAAGCTGGTAACATCTTCCTGTATAGAAATATATGACGGAAAGTC
>JAFLUJ010000106.1 GCA_022511485.1 Oscillospiraceae bacterium
CGTGCTAAACGAATTATTACAGTTGGGCGGTATGCCTATGAGAAAGGCTACGATGAAGCGGTATCCCTTTTCAACTGCGATGAGGGAACGAAGATCAAGCTTCATGTAAGACGTACCAATGAGGATGGTATCTCAGAATTTTTCACAGTAGATGTAGTATCCGAAAAAATGGAGATAATTTCTGTTGAGGGACAGCTTATTGAAAATACTGCATATATAAAAATATCCACCTTCAATGATAAGACACCCGATCAGTTCAGGTCGGAGCTTAAGCGTCTTATCGGTGAAGGTGCAGACGCAGCGATCTTTGATCTGAGAAATAACAGGGGAGGTCTTACCGAATCACTTGAGGGAACTCTTGACTGTATACTTGGAGAGAAGGATGTTGTTACAGCGTATTTCAGGGATTCCACAGAAGTTGCTGTCCATACTACCGAAGCAGAGCAGGTCAAGATGCCTATGGTAGTTCTGGTAAACGGTAATACAGCTTCCAGTGCAGAGCTTTTTGCCTTTGCTCTCCGCGATGAGGCTAATGCTCAGATAGTGGGTACTGCATCATACGGAAAGGGAATTATGCAGTACACTCACAAGCTTACCGGAGGCGCGGCGGTAAAGATCACAGTTGCCACACTCCAGACCAAAAACAGCGGCGATTACAACGGCGTGGGTATCAAGCCTAATTTTGAAGTAGCTCTCCCTGCGGAGATAGATCTTGCTGCCCTTACTGAGGAGCAGCAGCTTACAGATGATACTCAGCTGATAAAGGCTGTCGAGGTAATATCTACCATAAAATAATCAGGAGCATGGTCATAATATGGGATTATTCAAGAAAAAATGTGATTTCGGAAAGTCGCTGTCGATCCTTGCAAAGCAGGGATTTACCGACGAATACGCCGATATGTTGAAGACGGAGATCTCGGCTGCGGAACGTCCAAAGGATATTGCCAAGGGAAAAAGCTTTCTTGCAAATGCGCTGCTTATCCGGGGCAGACTGAAAGAGGCGTTCTCCGTTTTTGAGGAGATCGACATGAAGCGTCTGGAATGGCATTTGAAGGGTAATCTTGTCAGCAACATGATCTTCTGCAAGTTTGTCCAGGACGATTTCAAAACTGCCGAAGCTCTTTACAAGGACTATAATGATGTAGTTCTCGGCGAGCCTACTGACGCGATGAAACGCAGTCTTGCCATCCATGAGCATATAAACGGCAGGTATGAGGTCTCGGTGGAGATATATGTAAAAATGCTGAACAGTGAGTGCCGTTTTCTTGATATTTGTATGGTGAAATCCCTGCTGCGGCTTGATATGTTTGAACGGGCGAAGGAATTTACCGGTGGCTTTGAACGATACGACGACTGCTGGGAGCTTACTGCGGAGGTTCGCAAGCTAAAAAATAAGATCTCCGACGGGCTTCCCAAAAAGAAGAAATAAAGCGTGCAGTCTCACCCCCATTGTTAGTAAATATTGTTTTTCGGATATTTATTTAGGCTATGCCATAAAAAGCATAGCCTTTTTAGTTTTTGCTCATTCTCCGCTATAGAGCCTCTGCTGCTCCGCCGTTGCGGGAGAACATCTCGTCTATCTCCGCTTTTAAAGCAGGGTACTCGGACAGATCGGGACTTTTTTCCATAAGTTCCTTTGCAGCCCTCTGACACTGGGCAAGAAGCTCCCTGTCAGCGGCGATGTCTGCGATCTTCAGGTCGGGGAGACCATGCTGGCGGTTTCCGAAAAAGTCTCCCGCACCGCGCATTTGCAGGTCATACTCGGAAATGACAAATCCGTCGGAGGTCTTTGTCATTATCTCAAGCCTCTGTCTGGATTCGTCGGTAAAGCTTTCAGCAATAAGCACACAGTAGCTTTGATACTTTCCTCTGCCGACACGTCCGCGAAGCTGGTGAAGCTGGGACAATCCAAATCTGTCGGCGTTTTCTATGAGTATAACAGTGGCGTTGGGGACGTCCACGCCAACTTCCACAACGGTAGTTGCCACAAGCAGATCCAGACGGTGCTCCTTGAAGTCGTCCATTATCTGATCCTTTTCGGCGGCGGACATTTTTCCATGAAGAAGTCCTGTTCTGCACTCTGCAAGGACGGTCTTTTTCAGGCTTTGTATATAGGTCTTTGCAGAAGCAAGCTCATTTTCGGTCTCCTCGATCATGGGACAGACTATATATGCCTGTCTGCCAAGGTCGAGCTGTTTTTTTACGAATCCCAGCGCGCGCTGACGAAGTTTTGCGGTAACAGCAAAGGTCTCGGTTTTCATACGTCCCTTTGGAAGCTCATTCAGCACGGATATATCAAGGTCACCGTATATTATCAGCGCAAGAGTACGGGGGATAGGCGTTGCTGACATGACAAGCTTGTGGGGATTGTTTCCCTTTTCCGCTAAGACAGCCCGCTGATTTACGCCGAATCGGTGCTGCTCGTCGGTGATGACAAGTCCCAGATCACGGAAGCTTGTGGTATCGGAAATAAGCGCGTGAGTTCCCACAGCAACAAGACAGCTTCCATCCTCCAATGAGGCGGCGGCTTCCGCACGCTGCTTTTTGGTCATAGAGCCCGTAACACAGCAGACGTTTATCCCAAGTGGCGTAAGCATTTCGGAAAGGGTTTTATAATGCTGCATCGCAAGAATTTCCGTAGGCGCCATAAGAGCGGTCTGGAAGCCGTTTGCAGCAGCGAAATATGCAGCTGCTGCGGCAACGGCGGTCTTGCCTGAGCCAACGTCTCCCTGAATAAGTCTGTTCATAGGGGATGGGCTGCACAGGTCTTTTATAATATCTGTGACTGCACGTTTTTGCGCTCCTGTCATTTCAAATGGCAGGGCGGTATAGAATTTTTCCATATCAGCAGCTTGTACACTCATTTTGCAGCCGCTTTCGACATGATTTCTGACCTTTATCATCATCATTCCCAATTGCAGTCTGAGAAGCTCGTCAAAGGCAAGACGTCTTTTGGCTTCCCCGGAGGCTCGTTCGTCCCCCGGAAAGTGGATATTTCTGATCGCATATTCAAGGGTACAGAGAGAATATTCCATCCTTATTGATTCCGGCAGTGTATCTTTGAAAAAGTCGTCATCAGCGCTGTTCAGGATCTCCGAAATATTGGTGATGAGCATGGCGGCGGTAAGTCCCTCGGTAAGAGGGTACACGGGACGAAGGAGGTTTTCCTCATCTGCTTTCAGAACAGAAGGGGAGTTCATTTCCTTACGGGTAAGATTTCCCGACACCCTGCCGCTGAAAAGATATTCCTCGCCCTCATGGAGGACATCAGCAGCGAAACGGTTATTGTAAAAAACTATGGAGATACGTTCTCCGTTGTCGTCCTCGGCAAAAATTTTATAGAGAGTAAGCCCCTGACGTATTCTTGCGGCGGGGGATTTTTTTACAACCATTGCCCTTATTACGGCGTGCTCTCCAACCATAGCCTCAGCTGCTGAGACCGGCTGGGAGTAGTCGGTATAACGTCTGGGAAAGTGGAATATCAGGTCTCCTACAGTGTTTATTCCTATTTTTTTATAAAGGGAGGAGCGTTTTTCTCCTACGCCTTTAAGCTCGGTTATCGGGGTGTTTCTTGTCATACAGAGAGCGTGCCTCCTTTCTCAGAATTGATTCTCACAGGTTTTTCGCAGACGGGAAAGTTTCTGAATAATATTATACCATTTTTTATGGAAAAATCAAGCATTGTTTCTTGGTCAGAAGTTTGCAGAAAAAATTAACAGAAGTGTTGCACAAATATTCAAAATATGATATAATAATTATGTATATATATTTCATAGGAAAGGATGACAGCTATGGAAAAATATAAAAGAAGAGATAAAATAAATTACTACCTTGATATTGCAGAAGCAGTCCTTGAACGCGGAACTTGTCTGCGGAGAAATTTCGGAGCGATAATCGTCAGCAATGACCGCATCATTTCCACCGGATATGTTGGAGCTCCACGGGGACGTTCCAACTGCGTGGATCTTGGCTATTGTACAAGGGAAAAGCTTAATATCCCAAAGGGACAGCGGTATGAGCTTTGCAGAAGCGTCCATGCAGAAGCAAACGCTATTATAGCAGCTTCCCGTTCGGATATGCTTGGAGCTACCCTCTATCTTGCTTGTCACGACGCAAAGACAGGGGAGCTTTACGGCGATGTTGAACCCTGCTCCATGTGCAAGAGAATGATAATCAATGCGGGGATTTCCACAGTCATCATCCGGAACACAAGGGATACATACACCACCATTAACGTGGAAAGCTGGATCGACAAGGATGATTCTATTGAGGGTTCAGACGGATATTAAAAGAACTTATTTGAATATGCATAAACAGCCTGCTGCATTTCAACCAGCGACAGGCTGTTTTCACATATATGCAGCGGCGCAGATCACATACCTGAACTGCTTTTTGGGTATTGAAAAACAGCATTTAACTGCTCGATAAACCAGGCTTTACCGTTCTGTCTGCTCTGTCATAATTCCCCAACGGATTCCAAATTTATCTACAAACACTACTCGGCAGGAACTATAATGTGTAGCCTCCATTGGATAGATTGTCTTACTTCCCTCTTTCATGATCTCATATGCTCTTTGTACTTCTTCTTTTGTATCATACATAATAGTGAGGAAATTTGAATAGCAGGTTTGAAATTCAATATCAACATGGTCGCTCATAATGATTCTTTGATTGCCCAATGCAAGTTCTGAATGATATATATAATCTTTTTGATTATCTTTAAGCAGCGGGTTATATGCAGGGTCATTCGCTTCTCCATATGTAATCAGACAATTAATCTTTCCAT
>JAFLUJ010000107.1 GCA_022511485.1 Oscillospiraceae bacterium
AGGCGGCTCAAAAAATAGACTTTGTCTATTTTTTGACTTGGGATTAGTATTATAGCCGCCAAAGGCGGCACAGCAAACTACTGTGTAGTTTGCTGTAGCGGGCAGTATATGAGCAAAAAATTCTCCCTGCACCTAAGCAGGGAGAACCTGATCGTATAGAAAATAGTTTATCAGCTAAGAACTACTACAAAGTCTCCGCCCTTGGTCACACCGTCAAATGTGCACTGACCTGAGCTCTTTACAGAAGATGTATCAACCAGTGAGAGCGTATTCTTATCGGAATTGTAGAGATACAGATAAGCTGTGCATCCGGAACGCTTGGTTGAGAACTTAACTGTAATATCTACCTCAGCTCCGAATGTGTTGCTGCCTATTGAGAGCTGAGCTGTACTTACAGCATTTTTCTTCTTATAAGCTGATTTAACAAGCTTTGAAGGTACTCTGTTCGTATTATATGTTGTTTTGATGTTTATATCCTTAGCGCTGGAAATATCCTTGCCATTGATGGTGAAAACAGTACCATTGCCGAGCTTGAACTGAACGTTAACGTTCTTGCCCTTAAGAGCGGAGGTTACAGAAGAAGGAATAGTGGTTTCGTTCTTCATGCTAACGACAAGTGTCTTTCCATTTGCGGCGGATTTAATAGCATTTGTAACGCTGGTCCAGCCGGTCTTGCCGTTGATGGTAACGGAGCTGCTGCTTGAGCTTGAAGATGAAGACGAATCATCTTTATTCTTCTGCTGCTGCATAAGGAGATAGTAAGCGTATGGATCATAGTATTTTCCGTTGTAGTAGTAACCGTCAATATAATCACCAACATAAACTACCTTAGAGGGATCATTTCCTGAAACCTTAAGAGCCTCCTCATATGTAGGATAGTATCTGTCTGTATGAGTAGAATAATAAGAATAATACATAGTTGTATTACCGGCAGAAACCTCAATTACATACTGATTGGATTTTGATGATACATAATAGCCGTGTACAGGATCAAAATAATGGAATTTAGGTGTATATGCCTGCTGAGGTATTATCCTCTCCTCATATGAATAACTGCCCGTTGCTTTTTTAAGAGCTTCAAGGTTAGGATACCATACGCCTTTTTTGAGATATGAATAATCGGAAGCGTATCTGTAACCTGCAGGAATGTAGTAAGGAACAGATGTATCGTCCTCTCTGTAGCCAGCTACTGAATATGTATAAGATCCGGTGTATGACTGATAGTATCCATAAAAAGCATTGAAATACTGGTTTGAAGAGCTGTATCCGTAAGCTCCTCCCTGAGGCGTTGACTGTTCGAGCTGATAATCGGTTCTTCCTGTTCCGTCAACAAGTGCCTCCAGATTAGGATACCAATATCCGTCATATCCTAAATAAGCAACATCACTTGGATACTTATGGTTCTGCTTTACAGCGGTATAATCTGCGCTTGAAACAATGCACAATGAAGGGATAGCGGTAAGACCTGCAAGGCTGACAGCTGCAATACTGCCAAGAATTTTCTTCTTCATTTTAAATATCTCCTTTTCAAATTAGCATTTTTTAAAGAAATCTGTCGGATCACATTCCGTCTTAATACAATTATACTATATTATTTCAGGTTTGGCAATAGCTTTTTTAACAAAATATATTACAATCCGATTACAATTTTGTATATGATGTATCCAAGATATTACAAAAAGCATTGTATGAAAGCATCTCCCCGCACTTGATGCGAGGAGATGCTGAATGGGTATAAAGATCGGATCAATATGTTAGCTGAGAACGATAACGAAATCTCCGCCCTTGGTCACACTGTCAAATGTGCACTGACCTGAGTTCTGTACACGAGCGGATGAAACCAATGAAAGTGTGTTCTTATCAGAATTGTAACGATAGAGACGAGCTGTGCGTCCGGAACGATTAGAGGAGAACTTAACTGTAATACCGGCATAAGCACCAAATGTGTTGTTGTTCACAGAAAGCTGTGCAGAGCTTACAGCATTATGCTTCTTATAAGCCTTTTTAACGAGCTGTGAAGGTATCCTGTTTGTGTTATAAGTAGTTGCAATATTGATATCCTTAGCGCTGGAAATATCTCCGCCGTTGATAGTAAATACAACACCATTGCTGAGCCTGAAATCAATGTTTACATTTTTACCCTTAAGAGCGGACATGACAGAAGCCGGAATCGTGATCTCGTTTTTCATGTTTACTGTAAGGGTCTTTCCGCTTGAAGCAGACTTGATGGCACTTGTAACACTGGTCCATCCGGTCTTTCCGTTGATAGTAACAGTGCTTGTGTCCTTAGATGAAGATGAGGATGATGAACTGCTGTCATTTTTAAGATAGGTATAATAGTAATAGGAAACAGGATCATATCCGTAATATCCGTAATATCCGTAGTAGTATCCGTTATAGTAGCCGTTGCCAACATATACTACCTTTGAGCTGTCGCCTCCGGAAGCGGCAAGAGCCTCAGCTTTTGTTGCATAATATCTTCCTGTAACGGTTGAAAAATATGGATAATAACCTGATGTATTGTATGTAGTTGCATCATATGCTTTTGTAGAGTCTCCTCCGGAAGCAGCTACAGCAGCATCCCACGTGGGATAATATCTTTTTGTAACTGTGGAGTAATAGTGATAATAGCTTGAATATGAGTTTGAGCTGGATGAGTTTGTCGGAGTTGCATCATGTACTGCTGAACTATTGCCTCCGGAAGCTGTAATGGCATCCGCCCGTGAAGAATAATATTTTCCTGTAACACTGGAATACCAGTGATAATAGCTTGTGTATGAGCTTGAGCTTGGTGCTGTTGTTGATGAGTCAGTAGATGTGTTTCCGCTGCTTGTAGCTGTATAAGCAGCTCCGGAAGTTTTGTCTTTAGACAATGTTCCGTCATCATTCTTATATACTGTTCCGCCAGCTCCTACCCAGCTTGTTACATCCATTGAACCAGTAGCTGACAAACCTCCGCCATTTTCTCCCTTGTAATTATCTGCATCTGCTTTATTGTCAAAATATGTAGTATGTGTTGATGCTACAGTACCATCTGGGTTATAAACAGTCTCAGTTTTTGTCCAAACAGTGCCGCTTACCGTACCCTTGTCCGCATCGTATGTTAATGCGCTTGAAACAATACTCAAAGCTGGGATAGCAGTAAGTCCAGCAAGGCTGACAGCGGCAATTTTGCCAAGAATTTTCTTCTTCATTTTAAATATCTCCTTTACATATTAACTTATTATGTCAGAATAAAATCTGCCTTAAGACAATTATACTATATATTTTCAGATTTGGCAATAGTATTTTTCATAAAATATATTACAACTTTATTACGATTTCACCCACAAAAATGACAAAAGGTTACAATGCGGTAAATTTCTGTAACCGTACTGTAACCTTTAAAAATATGGGAAGTTCTGTAATCACTGAATTTCGATTTTTGCAGTAAAATCCTCTCCGCAGGGACGTATCTCACGGGAAGCAAGCCCGTAAAGATTTGTCGCCCGGTTGGAAACATCTGCAAATCGTGACATATGAGGCTTCTGGGCATCAACAATATCTTTAAGCGATGTACCGAATGGGATAGCCAGCTTGGTGTCTGCTTCCTTTTCCTTGGCGGCTTTCAGTATTTCAGCGCCCTTTTCGTTAAGAGCAAGAACTCTTCCGTAAGGAGGCATTATCAGAAGGTCGGTTGCTTTTGTGTTTATATAAAGGTTCAGGAGCGTTCTGCGCAGCTTTGCGTCGGTATAGCGTTTAGTCCCTGCTTTTTCCATGAAGTCGTCCAGAGAGTTTGATTCAATACCGGCACGGAAGATAAGATTTGCAAGTCCGGGGTCAACATCAGGACACTCCGCAATAGTAGGCGGGATATTTGATCTCAGCACGTAAAGAAGCTCTCTTTCAAGGTTGTCAAAATATGCAAGCAGATTTTTTTCCTCGTACTCCTTTACAAGGTCAGCCATATCCTTGGGGACAAAAGCGCTTATGTCCTCGTCGTCCTCGATCATCTGTCTAAGGAGAGTTCCGCTTGCAAAGCCATCCGAAGACGGAGTGAGACTGTCATGTTCAACTCCCTTACGCTTTACTGTATGGAGCTCAAATTCAAGACTAAGCATTTTCATCGCTTTAAGATACTCAACAGCAAGGGTATTATTTGGAGAATCAAAAACGGCAGCTATCATCGGACCATGATCTATGGCGATAGCCTGCTGAATAGCAGCGGGGAAGGACATTCCCTGTGCAAGCAGCGGCTTTACCTTTTCTTCAATATTTTCCTTCGATGACATATTAAGCGAAGCCATTGCAGCATTTTTGAGGAGCTCGATGTCTCCGCACTCGCTTCCGAAGGATAAGACGTCCACACAGCCGAGAGCTCCCAGCATCATAACTCCGGCACGGGCAAAGAAATTCGCACTGGAAAGGGAATATACTACAGGCATTTCCACTACCAGATCAACGCCGTGATTTACAGCTACCTTTGCTCTTGCAAATTTATCTATCATTGCCACGTCGCCCCTCTGGACGTAGTTTCCGCTCATTATGGCGACTATATGGGTAGCACCGTTTTTTCTGGTTTCCTCGATCTGATAGATATGTCCGTTATGAAACGGATTGTATTCACATATGATTCCGTAGGTTTTCATTTAGTTTCCTCCGATTTTGCAGTAATTTAAAGCATACTTTTTATATTATAACATATATATTCCCATTTGACAAGCATTTTATTTCAAAAAGTAAGTTAGATAAATCATAATTTAGCGGTGTAATGATTGTTCTGTATTTATATTGTTGTTTAGTA
>JAFLUJ010000108.1 GCA_022511485.1 Oscillospiraceae bacterium
GAGCTGGGCTCAGCTCGACCAGCTATGCAATTTTGCGCACAGCGCAAAATTGAAATGTGTCCCTGCCGCTAAATTATGATTTATACGTTCATAAAATGAAATGTTGACTTATCAATAAAAATGTTGTAAAATGAATGATAATATAAATTTGTTTTTTCAACGAAATGGTATTGATCCTGGCAAGAGGCAGAGTATGTAAAAATAATATTTTTCATATTGAAAAAAATGCGGATTTATGATATAATTTAATGTGGTTAGTGTTTTGATCCAAAGTGTGCTCATATCAAACGGCGGAAGCTCCTTAACGGAGATCTGTCCGGAGCTTATGTGAGCATAAAATTTTATAGAGGGAAAATGTAAAATGGGTAAAGTATATTCACTGGGAGTAGACGTTGGTTCTACTACAGTTAAGACTGTCATTCTTGACGATGACTGCAAAATAATACATTCCTGCTATCAGCGGCACTTCTCCAAGGTGAGGGAGACCGTTGCGGAACAGCTTGAGGCAATTGCACAGGAATATTCCGGCTGTGAGTTCCGTCTGAGCATAACAGGTTCTGCGGGGCTGGGGCTTGCAAATGCTTCCGGACTTCCCTTTGTTCAGGAGGTTTTCGGCGCGTTTATTGCGGTAAACCACAGCTATCCCGATGCGGACGTCGTTATCGAGCTCGGCGGAGAGGACGCAAAGATAATTTTCCTTACCGGAGGCGTCGAGCAGCGTATGAACGGCTCATGCGCAGGAGGAACAGGCGCGTTTATCGACCAGATGGCTACACTGCTGGGTATCACCACCGACGAAATGGACGAGCTTGCAATGAAAGCTGAGAGGATATATCCCATCGCTTCCCGCTGCGGCGTTTTCGCAAAATCGGACATCCAACCCCTGCTTAACCAGGGTGCAAAGCGTGAGGACATTGCCGCTTCCATCTTTCAGGCGGTAGTAGACCAGACCGTTTCCGGACTTGCTCAGGGACGTACTGTGGAGGGCAAGGTGCTTTTTCTGGGAGGTCCTCTGTCTTTCCAGAAGGGTCTTAGAAAGGCGTTTGTAAACACATTGAAGCTTTCGGAGGAAAACGCTGTATTTCCGGAGACTGCCCCCTGCTTTATGGCGTTCGGCTGCGCTCTTTACGCAAAGGAAAACAGCGAGCCTATGGGAATAGATGACATCATCGAAAAGCTGAAGACCGCTAAAATGACCGACGACATCGTCACCGGTCAGAGACTGTTTACCACAAAGGAAGAATATCACAAATTCGTTGAACGTCACAAGCAGTTTGACCTTAAATACGCAGATATAAATACATATGAGGGCGACGCTTATCTGGGAATTGACGCAGGCTCTACAACAACAAAGCTGGTGCTTATTACTCCCAAGGGAGATCTGCTTTATCAGCATTACTGCTCCAGTATGGGAAGACCTCTGGATATTATTTCCGGAAAGCTTAAGGAAATTTACTCCCTTATGGGAGACAGAATAAAAATAGTCTCCTCTGCTGTAACAGGCTATGGCGAAGACCTTATTAAAGCGGGTCTTGGCATCGACAACGGCATCGTTGAAACCGTTGCTCACTACAAGGCTGCAAGCTTCTTTGAGCCGGAGGTGGATTTCATCATCGACATCGGCGGTCAGGACATAAAGTGCTTCAAGGTCAAAAATAAGGCTATCGACAGCATTATGCTGAACGAAGCCTGTTCCTCGGGCTGCGGATCGTTTATACAGACCTTTGCCCTTGCTCTTGGATACGATATTGCGGATTTCTCCCAGCTTGGACTTTTCGCTGAAAAGCCTGTTGACCTGGGTTCACGCTGTACGGTGTTTATGAACAGCTCCGTTAAGCAGGCTCAGAAGGACGGCGCTTCCGTGGAGGATATTTCCGCCGGACTTTCTGCTTCCATCATCAAGAATGCCATTTACAAGGTGATCAGGGCTAAATCGGTAGACGAGCTTGGAAAGCACATCGTCGTTCAGGGAGGTACTTTCCTTAATGATGCAGTGCTCCGCTCCTTTGAGATGGAGCTTGGAAGAAACGTTGTCCGTCCCGCAATTGCAGGACTTATGGGAGCTTTCGGCTGTGCTCTTTACGCTATGGAGCATAAAAAGGAGACCTCCTCACTTATCAAAGCGGAGGAGCTTGAAGGATTTGCATACTCCTCCCGTCAGGCAAACTGCGGCGGCTGTACCGCACATTGCAGCCTTACCGTCATAAATTTTGGCGACGGACGGAAATTCATCAGCGGAAACCGCTGCGAAAAGGGTGCGGGTATCAAAACCGAAAAGGAACGTCTCTGTCTGTATGAGTACAAGTATGACCGTCTGTTGAGTGTTATCAATGAAAAGCCTGCTTCTCCCAAGGCAAAGGTGGGACTTCCCCTATGTCTGGGATTTTACGAGCAGCTTCCATTCTGGCACAGAGTGTTCACCGATCTGGGCTTTGAGGTAGTTATCAGCGAGGAAAGCTCCCGGGATATTTATTATAAGGGACAGCATACTATCCCTTCTGATACGGTATGCTATCCGGCAAAGCTTGCTCACGGTCATATTTTAAGTCTTTTTGAAAAGGGCGCTGATTTCATATTTTACCCCTGTGAGAGTTATAATATTGATGAGGGCGGCAGCGATAACCACTATAACTGTCCTGTTGTGGCATATTATCCCGAGTTGCTGAAAGCCAATATCAGCGAGCTTAACGATGATAATTTCATTCATCCATATATTGACATCAATCTGGAAAGGCATTTTGCGGAGGCAGTAAGCAAGTCCCTGGCAAAATATGGCGTCACCAAAAAGCAGGCGAAGGACTGCTGGAAGCGTGCAATGGACGCTTTGGAGAGCTACCGCAGGGACATTATCAAAAAGGGCGAGGAGATAATCGCAAAGGCGAGAGCAGAAAAAATGCCTATCATTGTTCTTTCGGGACGTCCCTACCATATCGATCCGGAGATCAACCACGGCATACAGAAGCTTATCACCAGTCTGGGACTTGCAGTTATAACCGAGGACAGCATTTCCCATCTGTCGGAAACTCCTGTGCTGAAAGTCCTCAACCAGTGGACGTACCATTCCAGACTTTACCGTGCGGCGAAATATGTTACCACACAGCCGGATATGCAGCTTGTACAGCTTGTATCCTTCGGCTGCGGCATTGACGCCATCACTACCGACGAGGTGCGTTCGATTCTTGAAAAGGAAGGAAAGCTCTACACCCAGCTTAAGATCGATGAGATCAACAATCTGGGAGCGGCAAAAATACGTCTCAGAAGTCTTGTTGCCGCCATGTCAGTTTAATTGCTAAATTATTATGAAGAATTTGCTAACATTTCTTATATCCGCGTCGCTTATCTTGTTGGTAAGCGGCTGCAATACCATCGAAGAAAGCGTCCCCGCTTCTGCAACAGTGGCGGAGACGGTCTTTCTGTCTGAAACAGAGAATACAACAGTTCCGGAGGCAGTGACTACCTCCGAAACAACTACTGCAACACCTGCTGAACCGGAGTTCTTTACGGTCAGCTTTGCCGCTGTAGGGGACAACCTTATCCATTCCAGCATTTACAATCAGGCGCAGGAACGTGCCGGGGATGAGGGCTACGATTTTGCATACGCATATGAAAGAGTTGTCCCTATCATTAAAGCGGCGGACGTTGCCGTCATCAATCAGGAGACCCTTATCTGCAACGATATTTTTGCGCCGTCCACATATCCCATGTTCAACAGTCCCACTGCCCTGGGAGACCATATGCTTGACATCGGATTTGATGTGTTCACCATCGCCAATAATCACACCCTTGACAAGGGCACAGATGGACTTTCCGCCTGTCTTGACTATTGGGACGGTCATCCGGAGGCTGTCGTCTGCGGTGCGTACAGAAACGAAGCGGACAAGGAAAATATCCGTGTGGCAAGCTTCGGAGGGATAGATTTTTCCTTTCTGTCTTATACAGAGCATCTTAACGGACTTTCCCTGCCAGCCGGTTCGGAGCTTATTATCGGAGATTCCAATAATATTGAGGGTATGGAAGCCGATATTGCCGCTGCAAAGGAGATCTCGGATGTCTGCGTGGTTGCTCTCCACTGGGGAGTGGAAAATTCCGATATTATAAGCGATTATCAGCGGATCATAGCCCGCCGTCTCGCAGAAGCAGGAGCTGACATTATAATTGGAAATCATCCCCATGTACTGAGGGATATTGAGGAGATCGAGCGGGAGGATGGCTCTGTAACACTCTGCGCTTATTCTCTGGGAAATTTTATATCCGCACAAAGCGTGGGGCAAAATCTCATCGGGGGAGTGCTTAAATTCGATGTTTCGCTGAAAGCAGACCGGTCGGAAGCTCCGAAAATAGACAATATTGAGTTTGTCCCGGTGATAACTCAATATGAGGGTAATTACCATAATGTACGGCTTTATCCTCTTGATCAGTACACCCGGGAGCTTGCGGATTCCCATGGAGTAAAGAGCATGAGCAAGTTCGGATATGATTATATTTTTGAGATATTGGAAAAAAACATCAACGAGAAATATTTTGACCCTGCGGGGTACTATAGATCCTGATCCGGAGCACTATTTCTGTACTTCTACTGGGGAAAACCTTTCTGAAGAAAGGTGGCATGTTATAATATCAAGTGCAACAAAGTGAAAAAAAGATTGACTTCATCAGATTCCAAGTGTAAAATGATAATAACCACAAAATCATAGACACGGAGAATCTGCTTTTGTACGATATACCGGGATTTGAAAAAGAAGTTCTTTGAGGGTA
>JAFLUJ010000109.1 GCA_022511485.1 Oscillospiraceae bacterium
GCTCAGCTCGACCAGCTAGACAATTTTGCGCACAGCGCAAAATTGAAAAACTTCTTTGCTAAATTATGATTATATTACCATTTATAAAATATGGACTTATGAAATTACCGTGTAATTTTTACAAAATCTACTTGACAGAAATGGCTTTTTATTGTAAAATATACATATATGGCATTCCGGACAACTTTTTATGCTTGCGATTGCTCTTGCTTTGCTGCGAGCGTTGAAAAACGGTCTGCCGTTTAGTACAGTACATAATTTTTATATATTTAAGGAGGATATTAACAATGAGCGAATTTTTCAAAGGTATCGGCAAGATCCCGTTTGAGGGCAAGGACAGCACAAATCCCCTTGCTTTCAAATACTACAATCCGGACGAGGTCGTAGCCGGCAAAACAATGCGTGAGCAGCTCAAATTTGCACTTTCCTGGTGGCACACTATGGGCGGAGACGGCACAGATATGTTTGGTGTGGGAACTGCTGATAAGAGCTGGGGCGAGGCTGATCCCACAGCAAGAGCAAAGGCAAAGGTGGACGCTGCTTTCGAGATCATGGATAAGCTTTCCATCGACTACTTCTGCTTCCATGACCGTGACCTTTCTCCCGAATATGGCAGTCTTGCTGAGACTAATGCAAAGCTTGACGAGGTTACCGATTACATCGCTGAAAAAATGAAGGCTGACCCCTCCAAGAAGTGCCTGTGGGGTACTGCAAAGTGCTTCGATCATCCCCGTTATATGCACGGTGCAGGAACTTCTCCTTCTGCTGACGTTTTCGCATACGCTGCTGCACAGATCAAGAAAGCTGTTGAGGCTACTGTGAAGCTCGGCGGCAACGGATACGTTTTCTGGGGCGGACGTGAGGGCTATGAAACTCTCCTTAACACAAATATGGGTCTGGAGCTTGACAATATGGCTCGTCTTATGAAGATGACCGTTGATTATGCTCGTTCCATCGGCTACAAGGGAGACTTCTATATCGAGCCTAAGCCCAAAGAGCCTACAAAGCATCAGTACGATTTTGATACAGCAACAGTTCTTGGATTCCTCCGCAAGTACGGTCTTGACAAGGATTTCAAAATGAACATCGAGGCTAACCATGCAACACTGGCAATGCACACATTCCAGCATGAGTTACGAGTTGCAAGAGACAACGGAGTGTTCGGTTCTATCGACGCTAACCAGGGCGATACACTTCTCGGATGGGATACCGACCAGTTCCCCACAAATGTTTATGACGCTGCTCTTTGTATGTATGAAGTCCTGAAAGCAGGCGGCTTCACAAACGGCGGTCTGAACTTCGACTCCAAGGCTCGCCGCGGTTCTTACACTCCTGAGGATATTTTCCACAGCTACATTGCGGGTATGGATACATTTGCTCTCGGTCTTAAGATCGCTGACAAGCTGATCTCCGACGGCAGACTTGACAAGTTCGTTGCTGACCGTTACGCTTCATGGAACACCGGTATAGGCGCGGACATCATTTCCGGCAAGGCAACTCTTGCTGACCTTGAAAAGTATGCTCTTGACAAGGGTGAAGTTACAGCTTCCCTTACAAGCGGCAGACAGGAAATGCTGGAATCCATTCTCAACAACATTATGTTTAATCTTTAATAGAAGCAGGATATTAGAGGCAAGAGGCAAGAATTTTCTTGCTTCCTGCCTCTGTGTTTTATCAAATGGTGGAAAATATAAGACGGAGGACAGAAAATGACAACAGTATATTTTGTCAGGCACGCAGAACCTGACTATTCAAATCATGACGATATGTCCAGAGAGCTGACAGAAAAGGGTCTGGCGGACAGTAAGCTTGTTACCCGTTTTTTAGCCGATAAAAATGTGGATGTTGTGTTTTCCAGTCCGTACAAAAGAGCAGTTGATACTATCCGTGATTTTGCAGTGTCAAGGGGTCTGGAAATACATACTGAAAATGATTTCAGGGAACGGAAGGTCGACAGTGGTTGGATAGAGGATTTTACATCATTCTGTAAGGCTCAGTGGACGGATTTTGATTACAAGCTGACCGACGGGGAGACCTTGCGTGAGGTCCAGACAAGAAATATTTCTGCATTGAATCGGATACTAAGTGAGTACATAGATAAAACAATCGTTATCGGAACTCATGGGACTGCTTTGAGTACGATCATAAATTTCTATGATAAAAGCTTTGACTATTCTCATTTTGAAAAAATAAAGGGATTAATGCCATGGGTGGTTAAATTCACTTTTCAGGATGATGCTTGTACGGATATTCAGCAATACAATTTATTTGAATTGTGATTATAGCTCCTGACCAATAAATAAAAGGGGGATATAGAGTGGGCAAGCAGATAAATTACTGGATGGAATATGAAAGCTTTCTTCCTGTTGCTCAGGCGGCACTTGACAGCGGCTGTATCATTTTCAAAGAGCTTGACGGGAAAGTAACTCCGTCAACAGATATTTCAATTGTTACGAAGGATGATTTCGGATGGTATTATTTTTACCTGCCGGAAGCGGGAAAAGTTGAAATTGAAAATCAAAACGGCAGAGAATATCTTTCAAGAGGCTTTAACGAAACTTCTAATTCTATCATTGAAGCGGGATTTTCCCATATGGGTTCAAGGGGAGGCGTGAAGCGTGTCAGCAGCCAAAGGCTCTATGTTGTAAGCGGATATTACAATGCCGACGGTGAATGGATACCGCGTCCCGAGTGTATGACGAAGCTGTACAACAAACTTGTCAGGGTGGTCAAAAAAATCGCACCCTATACTGAGATGACCGACATAAAAACAAATTCAGACGGCAAAGAATTTGAGGTAAAATATAAAGAATATGTAACGCCATATTGCCTTGATCTTAACATAAATCATGGATATATGCTGTCAATATCATTGTAATTGGAGGAAGTCTATTGAGCAGTCTGACAAAGAAATTCACTGAGGAAGAGATGATGCAAATGCTTGGTGAATTACTGTATGCAGGGGAAAATATAACAGCGGCAGTGTATTGCATTTATAAGGGGACAGGCTTCTTTGCAAGCAGCAGCAATATTATTGCCGGATATGCGGCAATAACTGACAGGAATCGTCTGATAGGCTATAAAATGGGTCTGATAAGCGACTCTGCGGTTTCACTTGATTTGGGACACCTGACAAAAATGAAAATATCAAATGCTCTGCTTGGACAGAAGATCATTTATATTCATGTCAATGACGGCAAAAAATCCGAGGTTAAATTTCAGGCTGCGCCTAAAGTACCGGGGTCTAAATTTCCGGAGCAGGAACGGAATCTGGAAATATTGCTTGACGAACTTAAAGCAAGGGAGAATTTGCTGGAGCAATAAAATTTGACGGCAATTGAGGTGATATTTGTGGCATTAATAAAATGTCCGGATTGCGGCAGAGATGTTTCCGACAGAGCGGAAAGCTGTCCTAATTGCGGCTGTCCTGTTGAAAGTTCAAGCGGAACGGTAAGAATTATGCTGCCGGTTTTAGTAAGACAATCGATATTTGCACCAAATCAAAAGGTCACAATTTCTTTTTATGATGAAATTCTTTGGGAGGGTGTGGCTGGCGATGTTGCAGAGGTGTATCTGGAAGATGCTGCATTTTTAACGATTAAATATCATGAAAACTTGCTTTTGTCTTTGTGGGGTGTTGAAGGTACGGGTATAGTTGATCCTTCCAAAAGTAGAAGATATACTGTTTCACTGCATACAGAGTTTATGTCAGGAGAATTAGTTCTGCAGCCTTTTTAATCAGAATCATTTCAAATTAAATTAAATTTATAAGGAGAGTTTTTTATGCGTTATGTAATTGGTATCGACATCGGAACGAGCGGCACAAAGACCGTACTTTTTGACGAGGGGGGTAAGGTCATCGCCTCCGATACAGTGGAGTATCCCATGTATCAGCCTCAGAACGGCTATGCTGAGCAGGAGCCCTCCGACTGGTACAATGCGGCGGTCTCCACAATCAAGACTGTCATAGGAAAAAGCGGCGTGAAGAATACCGAAATCGTTGGTATCGGACTTTCCGGACAGATGCACGGTCTTGTTATGCTGGACGAAAAAGGAGAGGTCATCCGCCGCTCCATAATCTGGTGCGACCAGCGTACTGCCAGGGAAGTTGACGAGATGAATCAGAAGCTTGGCAGGGAGAAGCTTATTGAAATTACTGCAAATCCTGCCCTTACCGGATGGACTGCTGCGAAAATTCTCTGGGTAAGAAACAATGAGCCGGAGAACTACGCTAAGTGTCGTCACATCCTGCTGCCCAAGGATTATGTAAGATATATGCTTACCGGAGAGTTTGCAACGGAGGTTTCCGACGCTTCCGGTATGCAGCTTCTGGACGTTCCTCATCGCTGCTGGAGCGAGGAGGTCTGCAAGGCTCTTGACATTGATATGTCCCTGCTTGCAAAGGTGTATGAATCCTGCGAGGTAACAGGAAAGATAACAAAGTCCGCCGCCAAGCTGACCGGACTTGCGGAGGGTACTATCGTCGTTGGCGGTGCAGGAGACAACGCCGCTGCTGCTGTGGGAACAGGCGTTGTTACCGACGGAAAGGCTTTCACAACAATAGGTACATCCGGAGTTGTGTTTGCACATACTCCCAAGGTCTCCATAGACCCTCAGGGACGCGTCCACACCTGCTGTGCGGCTGTTCCCGGAGAATGGCACATCATGGGCGTAACTCAGGGAGCGGGACTTTCCCTCAAATGGTTCAGGGATAATTTCTGTCAGGCTGAAAAGGACACTGCAAAGCT
>JAFLUJ010000110.1 GCA_022511485.1 Oscillospiraceae bacterium
CACAGAAACAATATACTAAATTATGATCTGCTTTACTATTCATAATATAATACACACATGAAAATCCCCTGTGCAGCAGCCGGATGTTTTTATTCAATAGCTTTAAGAGACGTCGCCATGTCGATCTTTTTAAGTCGGAAATACAAAGTCAGATTTACCAGAAAGGCAAACAGAAGAGTTATGGCTGCCGCCGCTAAAAAGCAGAATAAGGGTATTCCCACCGCGAACATTACTGCGTCTACCTCGGCGGTCTTTATTACGAATTTTTCAAGGAAGATCCCCAGAACAAGACCCGCAGCCGTTCCCATCAATGTGGAGATAATATTCTCACGATATATGTACGCAGCAACCTCTCCGTCGAAAAATCCCAGAACTTTTATTGTAGCAAGCTCACGGACGCGCTCGTTTATGTTGATGTTGGACAGGTTGAACAGTACCACGAACGCAAGAGCTCCGGCGGAAACAATTATCGCAAGGACTATCATTGAAAGACTGCTTACAAGATCCCGGAATTTATCTCCCCCGGCGGAGGAATAGCTGACCGCCAGAATATTCTCATTCTTTAAAAGTATTTCGGAAAGCTGATCTTCAAGGGAGGGATCGTTCATATTAAACAGCAGGATGTTATTTTTCAGTGCATCCTTAGCTCCCGCTTTTTTATAGACCTCGGGAGACATATAAGCATAATTGAAGGTATAGTTTTCGCAGACTGCATCTACACGAACGGGAATATCCCTTCCGAAATAAACGCTGTCCCCAGCGGTAACGTTAAGGAAACGGGCAAGCTTTTCTCCAAGGATAACTCCCGAACCAAGCTCCAGAGCCTCCCCGCCCTGCCTTGTGTGGAGGTCGATAAATTTTCCCAGATCGTCAGGGTTTTCCGGCACCATAAGGTAGGTCTCAAAGGTGTCCCCTTCAACATTTCGGATGTCCGTATTTATCTGCATGACAAACATCCTGTCGGTAACATTTCCGGAAGAATCACAGTCCTCTAAAACAGATGCATATGCATCCTCTTCGATAGAATCGTCAAGAGCTGCAAGAGCGTCATACTTAAAGATGTTTCCGTACTGGAGGTCAACTATAGCAGAAATGGATTCACGAAGTCCGAAGCCTGTAAGCAGCAGAGCTGTACAGCCTGCAATTCCGATGACCGTCATAAGAAGTCTCGACTTATACCGGAACAGATTTCTGCAAGTGACCTTTGTGGTAAATTTCAGCTTGTTCCATATGAAGCCTATTCTTTCAAGAAGGATACGCTTACCGTCCTTTGGAGGTTTGGGACGCATAAGCTGTGCAGGACAGGAAACAAGCTCCTGCCTGCTTGCATACAGCGCGGAAAGTCCCGTACAGAGACAAGCCGCCGTAATGCAGCCCACAGCATAGCTCCACCTGAACGGAACAATGAGATAAGGCTGACTGTACATACTCTGATAGCAGACGAAAATTACTCTTGGGAGGGTGGCAAATCCGATAAGCAGACCGATAAGACCTCCGGGAATACTTGCAGCAAGAGCATACAGAATGTACTGGGATATGATAGTAAATCTGCTGTATCCCAGAGCTTTAAGAGTACCTATCTGTGTACGCTGCTCCTCTACCATACGGGTCATTGTCGTACAGCAGACCAGAGCCGCTACCATTATAAAGAATATTGGGAACACCGCTGCGATAGCGTCAACACGCTCGCAGTCCTCGGCGTAATGTGAATAATAGGGGTTGTAGTCGTCACGGTTAAAGACGTACCATTCGGCATCATCAACGATGTCATGGACCTCCTGCTCTGCATCGGCGATCTCCTGACGGGCATCTTCCAGCTCCTTTTTGCCGTCCTCGATCTCCTGCTTTGCATCCTCGATCTCCTTTTTGCCGTCCTCGATCTCTTTTTTGCCGTCCTCTATTTCTTTACGTGCATCCTCGATCTCAGCCCAGCCGTCCTGAACCTCGGCTCTTGCATCGTCAAGCTCGGACTGCGCATTGTCAAGCTGTATCCTTGATTCAGCAAGGGTGGCTTCAAGCTCCTGAGCTTGTGCGGTAAGTCCCATTGCATACTGACCTATACCCTGTCCCGCCATTGTTTTTGTACCGTCGTCATAGGCAGCAGGCATCAGGATATAAGCATTCAGGAGCTGTTCAAGAGTTTCATCGGCTGTGAAAAATTCTCCGGAATTAAGACTGTCAAGAACCTCGCTTACCCTGCTGCTGTCCGCAGCGTTTACAGAATAATCGGCAACTACACTATTTAATAGCTCCGCCTTAGAGTTTAATTCCTCCAACGCTCTCAGACCGTCATTATATTCTGCTTCGCCGTCGTCAAGCTCTGCCTGACCGTCCTCGATCTCCTTTTCAGCGTCTTCAAGCTTTTTAACGTTGTCAGCGATCTCAGCTTCACCGTCAACTATCTCCTGCTCGGCATCCGCTATCTCCTGCTCGGCATCTGCAAGCTCGGCTTCTGCGTCCGCGATCTCCTTTTCTCCGTCAGCAAGCTCGTCCTTGGCGTCGTTTATCTCCTCGTAAGCCTCGTCAAGTATAATACCTTTACGGTGCTCTATCTGAGTTTCAGCAAGATTTTCAAGCACCTTGATGTTTCTGTCCACGATGTCCTCATATTCATCGGTGTAAGGGTCTACCCCTTGCGCCCGGAAAAGACTTACATAAATGTCGGTGTAGACCTCCGAGGAGAAATTCTCCTCCGGAATGAGAAACCAGCCGTTTACAACACCGTTTCCCACGCTGGTGCTTCCCCTCTCATAGGCGATGTAGACCGGAGACTTTGCTTTTCCCACAATAGTAAACTCCGTATTGGACAGATAGTCGGAGATCTCCCTGTCATCTCCCGTTGCAAGGACTATCTTGTCTCCGATATTTGGAGTTTCCGCGCTGAAAAAGCGCTCGTCCGCAATTATCTCATTTGAAGCTTCGGGAAGCCGCCCTTCAACAAGGTATGGGATATTTATTTTACTGTCCGGATCGTAGGAATACACCTTAACGATCTTCTGATTCAGCTCTCCCCCTACAACTGTAAGGTCAACACTATACCCTGCGTATAATTCATCTGCAATATTACAGGAATCCACTGCCGCAAGATCCTCATCGTCCAGTCCGAGAGTTGAAATAATATGTATATCCGCCAGTCCCTGTTCTTCAAGATACCGAGCGGAGCTGAGCTTCATATCCGGACCTGCCGACTTTACTCCCGCAAAAAATCCGCTGCCTATTGCGATGATGGCAAGTATGGCAAAGAAACGGCTTTTTGTGTTTCCCACACTCCGGAGGGTGTTCAGATAAAGTTTTTTATTCATATATTAAAATATTGCTCTCCTTTCGCACGCAATGCTTTGTGAGGTACTGTGCGCTCCCAATCACAGATCTTTAACACGTTACCATTCGATAGTTTCGACCGGCACGGGATTTTCATTAAGAGTAACTCTTGAAACCTTGCTGTTCTTGATCTTTATTACTCTGTCCGCCATGGGAGTTATCGCCTGATTGTGAGTGATGACCACCACCGTCATGCCTTTTTCCCGACAGGTATCCTGCAAAAGCTTAAGGATGTTCTTTCCGGTGTTGTAGTCAAGCGCACCGGTAGGCTCGTCGCAAAGCAGCAGCTTGGGAGACTTGGCAAGAGCTCTTGCAATGGAAACTCTCTGCTGCTCGCCTCCGGAAAGCTGTGCGGGAAAGTTATTTATCCGGTCACCAAGTCCCACCTGTTTCAGGACTTCCTCAGCGTCCATAGCATCGGAGCATATTTCGGTGGCAAGCTCCACGTTTTCCTTTGCGGTAAGGTTCTGCACAAGGTTGTAGAACTGGAAAACGAAGCCTATGTCCTGACGGCGGTATCTTGTCATCTCCTTTGTGGAAAAGGAGGCAACATTTTTTCCATCCACGATGATCTCCCCCTCGTCACAGGTGTCCATGCCGCCAAGCATATTAAGGACGGTAGTTTTGCCCGCGCCGGAAGCTCCCACGATCACAGCGAACTCTCCCTTTTCGATCTCGAAGCTTACGCTGTCGGAAGCGGCTATAGTGATCTCTCCCATTTTATAGCGTTTATAGACATTTTTAAATTCAACGAAGCTCATATGTAAGAATCCTCTCATAAAATAAAAATACTCTTCTAAATTATATCATATTTTATAAAATTTGTAAATCTGATTTTGTGATAATCAAGTGAAAATTTCATCAAGAAAAAAATTTCCTTTCCCTATTGACAACCAAAAAAATATATAGTATAATGTATATATTGTATATATACATTTAAGGAGCATAATCATAAAATGGATATTATCATCAGCAATTCGACCGGCGAACCGATCTACAATCAGATCGCAGCCCAGATCAAGCAGATGATCCTTGACGGCACATTAAAGGAGGGGGACGCCCTTCCCTCAATGCGAAATCTTGCCATGCAGCTGAGGATCAGCGTTATTACCACAAAACGCGCCTACGAAGACCTTGAACGGGAGGGCTTTATCGAATCCTACACCGGAAAGGGAAGCTTCGTAAGGGCACAAAATAAAGAGCTGTTCCGGGAAGAACAGCTTAAACAGATCGAGGAGCTTATTTCCAAAGCCTGTGAAAAATCACGGCTCTGCGGACTGGGGCTTTCCGAACTGAAAGAAATTCTGGAGCTTATATATGATGGAGGAAATGCTTGAAAATCTTCGATTTTCAACCTGCGAGTTTTGTTTTCCTCGCTGCCGCTCAGAATTTTGCTAACGCAAAACCACAAAACATCG
>JAFLUJ010000111.1 GCA_022511485.1 Oscillospiraceae bacterium
TAGGTCATGCGCTTTCTTATCTGCTTGCCGTTTATGTCATAGCCTACAGAAACGGTAATACGATATGTGCTTCCCCTTTTCTCAATTGTTGCCATTTTGTGTGCCTCCTTTATGTGTCAGAATTATCGTCAGATTCATCATCTTCATTGTTAAAGAACAAATCGCGGATAAGGTCTAGTGGGGACTTGATTTCCAGTTTCATCTGCTTTGCCATAAGCTCTATAGCCTGTTCAGGAGAATCAAGTTTTATGTTCTCTGTCTTGATCTGATCTAGAACAGTAAGAATATCTGAGGTCATTTCATTTACGGAATCCTTGCGCTGGGGAATGTCCCCTCTGACATTTTCCTGATAGAGTGTGTATGTATCCCGCAGTATCTGATTAAAACGCTCAGAGATCCTGAATCGGAGAAAATCGTCCTCGTCAACTATTGTTTCATTCATATAGGTCATGGCGTTGTCGAAATCCTCCGGCTTTGGTTTGTTGTCCGAATAGTAGTTTTCAATTCCATGCTGTGCGATCTTAAGCATATTGTTTACGGTGTTTATGTGTGGAGCTGCAAGCTGTCTTACATAAACGTCAATGGAGTTGATGAGATTTGAAAATTCTTCATGCTCTATGATGTCACACAGCAGATAGTTGTTCTGCTTGCCGCTGAGCAGCACTTCGATTGCCTTATCGGTCAGGTGCAGCTCTTTAAGTTCGATATTCCTTGTGATGCGGCTTTCAGTGAAGCCAAGCAGATAATCGGTGGGTACATCAAAGAATTTAGCCAGAGCTATGATGCGGCTGTATCCGGTATCACGGTCTGCGTCATTTTCAAGACCATTGTACACCGCTTCGGAAATTCCTGTCAGTTTGCTGACTTCTTTTGTGGTCAGACCTCGCTCGGTGCGAAGATCTTTGAGCTTTTCTCCCATAGTAAGCTTAGTTTCCATGTATTCATCCCATTTCATATTTAGAATTTTGCCCCACCGCAAAGAAATTTTTTCGGATTATGATATATACCGTTTGATTTCATAGAAAATGATATAATAATTACATAGCCGGAAAACTGGTGGGTACATATATGGAAAATTTATAAAATAATTCTATATATAATATACACCATAATCGGTTACTTGTCAATAGGTTTTATAAAATTTTTTCAAGAGGGTGGTTATCATGTGTTATGTAAACTTACTTAAGGTCAAGACAGTCTTAAAAAACGGAAGGAGAATGATATTTGAATTACAGAGAAAAGGCTATGATGATAGTTGAGGTCATGGAAATGCTTGAAAGAGGCGACAGCGCGGAGGAATGTCTTTGCAATCTTCTGGAGCGCAAGGATGAAAAGTCGGACAAGCCAAAGGAGGAACAGCCTGCCGATGAAGCAGCCGTTTCCAAAAACGCGGTTCAGATGCTGACGGTCAAGGAGTGCATGGAGGTTATCGGAGGAATAAAGGAACACACCCTCCGGCAGCTTCTCCTGCAGAAAAAGATACCAAGTATTCGCTGTGGCGAGGGTAAGCGCGGAAAGTTTCTTGTCCGTCGGGAAGATCTAATAGCTTACTTTGAAAATCTGGGTAAGTCTGCATAAGGAAGGGGACGTTGACAATGAAAAGGAACATTTCTAAGACAGCGGCAGATTTTATGGAGTGGTTACATGAGATGCTTGCTTCACAGAGATATATCCTGCTGAATCGCAGGGAGTACGAAAAAGCTGACGAGATTGGTGACAGGCTGCTTGGGTACTATGACGAAAAGGGAGTTTACATAATTCCAGACAAGGTGTTCAGGCTTTCAGAGGATTTTATGATGGAGCATAATGCGGATATTGTGAGCCTTGAAACTGATCTGATGTTTGCGGAAATTATCTGTCCTGAATATGATGGGATAAAGCTTCGGTTCCGAAAGCAGAAGCGTATTGGTAAGTCCAAAAAGAGGTATCTGACGTTTGCACGCAGATGGTTCGAGGATAATGATGAGCTTGCGGAAATCATAAACTGTCGTTAATAAAACGGTGGGTACATATTTAAAGTCGAGGGCTGTGTTTGTAGCGATATAGAGAAAATTTAATTTCCGTGTCGTATTTTACCCTTTACGATAGAGTAAGCAGCGGAATGGGTAAAGGCTCAGCCTTTCTCGGCTGATATTTGGGGTTTGGGTAATTATAGCAAGCCATAGAATTTGTACGTACAAATTCGGAGTGACCGTATTCCGTTTCCAAGCAGAATGATACGGCTGCAAAATCAATGTACCCACTGATTTTGGGAAATTTCCAAACCCTTTTAAAAAACAGGAGGTATGCTTATTGAGCGATAAAAAATATTTAAAAAAAGGCAAGAGGAAAGAAATTGTATTCCGTGAAGATGATTGGAAAATTATCAAGGAGAAAGCGGCGGTGCTGAATATTGACACAACAAAATACATAGTGCGTGCGGCTGTCCATGGAGATACAAAAAATATTGACTTTAAAGAACTGGCGGTGCTGTCGCAGGAATTAAATGCGATAGGAAATAACATAAATCAGCTTGCCAGAAAAGCAAACGAGATAAACAACATTTACGCAGAGGATTACAGACAGATGAAGGAGGCTTACGAAAGGCTTTGCCGTATGTTAAATCACGCGATATCCGATCAACTCCACTGTGCAGCCTGAAATATATATGCAATCCTGAAAAGGCAGATGGCGATTTGCTTGTATCCGCTGTGAATTGTATGTCCGACCCGAAAAATGCTTATGAGGAAATGAAGCGGGTGTATGAATTCTATTCGGGGAGAAGGTTCAATGAGCCTATCCCCGAAAGCGGAAAGGGCAAGGTGAAGCTGATACATTATGTCCAGTCTTTTGATCCAAAAGAGAAAATTTCCGCAGATGTCGCCAACAGGATCTCACTTGAAACAGTCAGGAAAATGTTCGGCGAGAATGTTCAGGCGCTTGTTGCAACCCATAATGATACGGCGCATATCCATACCCATTTCATAATCAATGTTTATGATCTGGAGGGCAATAGGTTTTACTCCAATCAGAAATCGCTGAACAAGCTTAAAGAAATTTCGGATGCGGTATGCTTACAGTTTGGAATTCAGCCTTATGACAAGACTCAGAAGCCACAGCCTAAAATTTCTGCTTACAATGAATGGGAGCATAAGAAAAAAGGTACGTCATGGAAGCAGCAGATCAGGAAAGCGATTGACTCCATTATCCCTGACGTGAAAACTCTTGATGAGCTGCTTGCCGAGTTGGAACGCCGTGGGTACACTGTCAAGCGTGGAAAGTATATCTCTGTGAAAGCACCGGAACAGCAGAGGTTCGTCCGGAGTAAAACGCTGGGGGATAACTACACCGAGGAAAGCCTGATAAGACGGATTTCCGACGGCAGATTCCATAACAGCTATTATAATATGTGCGGAAGCTTTATGCAGCGTTGTGGTGCGTATCGTTTTACAAAGCCGGCTATTGAAACTCACGATTTCTATTATGGGCAGTATGTAACGCTCGTCCAAGAACATCTGAACTCCATTGACATGGTACGGCAAAAATTATCCGAGGCTGTCAAGGCGAGGGAGGACGCAGTTGCAGCGGTCAATTCTGCAAATGAAAATTATTCCGAGGCAAAAAGGATCGTATCTCTTGCGGAAAGATATTTCAACAGCATGAAGGGAGTGCAAAGGATTTTTCCCAAGTCGGAAAGGGATAAGGCAGCAGTTGAGGTAGTCAAAAAGTACGGTCTGAAATCGGTGGAGGATATTCAATCTCTTAAAGACAGGTCTGCTGAGCTTGCAAAGGAGTTGGCGGCAGTGCGGAAAAATCTGACTGTCGCTTCCGCAGAGGTTAAAAAATATCAGGATATTGTTGACACCTTTGATATGATGAATAGCGGGGAGGACTATATTTCCCGTCTGGTACGTGAGGCTAGGGAGAGGTGCTCTCTTGATGAATGGTATGATGTAGTTCATAAAAATTGCGAAGATATCCGAGAGGAAATTTCGCAGGGCAGTATCACAGTTAGTGGGGAAATCCAGAGAGAGCTTGCCGAAACGATCCTGCGTCTGAACGGTCAGGTTGCTTATGAAAATGAAAAGTTGCGAAGTCTTATTCATTACCTTGCAATTCTGAGAGCGGATAATATTACGACTGAAAAGGAGCTTGCGGAAAATATCGGACGCATGAAAAATTCCGAAAAGGCTGCGGATTCTGACGGTAACGCAATTCAAAGGCAAGCGAGAGAGCTTCGGGATGATATTCATATGGCGGAAATTTATCTGGAGAATAAGGACAGGCATTTCCCGAATCAGGAATGGCTTGAGGAATGTCGCCGCGCTGCCGAAAAGCATGGCGTTTACAATATGTCGGGACTTGAACGGCTGGAGAACGATCTTGCAGAACTCGAACAGAAGAAAACTGCTGTTGATGAACGGAAGCTGTTCTATTATAATAAGTCTCGTGACTACAGCGGTGTAAGAGATATGATTGCCAATGTTCGTGACAAAGGTTATGCGGAGCGGGTCATCAGAGAGGAGCAGGAGAAAGAACGGAAAGCACAGGAGCTGTCTAAGAAAAAGAATAGGGGAAGATAAAAATAGTGCAGCTATTACCGCAATGCGATAATAGCTGCATTTTCTATGGATTACATCTCTTGCAAGGGTCATACCCTTGTGATATTATATCTGATCTGTCACCTGTATATTCCTTTTTATTGGAGTCCTTCATCTGCTTTACGCTTGAACAGCTTGGATAATG